>JBHIAW010000243.1:0-3871 GCA_046758765.1 bacterium | reverse complement strand
GAGTCTCCGTCCTCCCGATCATTGGCATAGTCGGAAACTTAGTGCTCCATTTCAAAATTAATTGTTGGGTTTTTTCTTTGACCCATCTTCATGGTGAGCGGAGTCGAACCATGAACTTCACCCTTCGACTTCGCTCAGGGTGAAGAGTGTTAGCTGCTCCTCGGTCTTGTGAAACCTACAAAAATTTCTGAAATGGAGCACTTAGGTTAAGAAAAGATAATTTCACTAACCTTTGTCTAAAATGCCACGATGCTTTTGCCTGACTACTTAAATAAATTGTCCAGCGTTAAGCCAACCTTGAAAACCTTCTATTTGAATGCGGAAAATCGATGCCCGTTAGAAAAATTGCCAGCAGTCCTAATAAAGTAGCAATTATTAAAGTTTCAGTACTCAGTTGAATATCAATGGTATCTACAGGATGCGAAATGGTGGTGAAAAAGGCTCCTGTTATTGTGCCGATCAATGCAATCCATTGATATAACCTTAACCCTGCAATAATTGGGGTTTGAGGCTCACCTCGGTAATGTTCTTCTGCAAATCTGCCAAGCCCTGACAAAATCAGGTATATCCCAATAATGAAAGTTAATGGCGCATTAAAAAGCCATAGCTTTGCCAAGAATATCCCAATGACGATATTGGTCAAAATTGAATAGACCGGGGTTGGATGGAGATATTCACCCGTTAGTTCGGAAATGCCAACCACTCGTGAGCGTTCATGAAAGTAGCGGATTCCAATATTAGACGAAGTAATCTTACCATGGCAGCATCCTTGAACCAGGCAGCGAATCCTCCCCCAACCTTGTGTCCAGGGAGCGGCAACGGAAAATGCGGCCAGTATTAAGAAGAAGTCCGTGCCAAATAACAAATGAACCAGGGGAGTAAAACAAGCAAATAAGCCGAAATCTTATTCTCTAACGTGGCCCGTTCTTCTGAAAATTCGGGAATATCAATCAACGGTTTAAAGTGGATATTTGGAAATCGTTTTCTTAGTTGTTCATTTTCAAATCCCATTACAAAAGCAACGCAACCGAGTATTAAAACGGGTGAAATTAGCCACAGTCCGCTTGTGGAGTTAGTAAAAATTGAAATACCGATTGCCAGTATCCCTGCACCGGTATAAATAGGATGGCGTATGAATTTGTAAATTCCTTTTGTAACATAATTCGTAGATGGATAGGGCCTCATCGGAAAACCATTTCCATACACATAAAGTGAGATGATGCTGGACAACATAAGCAGGATACCGCATACGCTTAAGGAAATTCCCAAAGCCGGCTCATTCAAAACGGGCAATGGAATACTTGTGTCTGTGTTGACGGCCCAACGTATCAACAATAACGGCAATACAATTACGAATAGAATCGTGTACAACAATTTTCTCAAAGCACGATTTATTCTTGGTGCCATTGAACTACCTCGTGAATTATCCATCCCTCACTTATCCTATTACTTTTGTTTCTTAAGGTTCCTTTGCTTCTCCACTTACATTCATAGGTATGCAATAACTTATCAGGAAAGAGATTTTTTATACCGGGAATGTTCGCAAGTGCAGTAGAGATTAGACTACCTTTCCTCAAAACAAATGTATCGGAAAATGAGAGAATAAATTCCCCTTGATTGATGATGATTTGCTCATCCGATATTATGGCCTCATCCATTTGTTTTCCTTGATGGAAGAGTAAACTTAAGGGTTCGGTCCCTTTCCAATTTATCCAAATGATGGTATCATCTTTGGACAAAAATCGGCCCCAGCTTAATTTACTGATAGGTAATTCCCACGGTTCAATGCTCATTTCTAGTTTTTCAGTATATCCAAGACCGGCATATTTTTGGTTATTTCTTACCAAAACATTTGCTGTTGCTTTGGGTTGATGGCATAACCATCGAAGAGTGCCTGAATCAGAGGTGAGTAATGATTTTTTAATTGGCTTATCAATACTATGCCAGGTTCCTTGAGTTTTTAATATGGAAGGCTCCCATTTCAAACAGTGAGGATATAACTTGGGCGGTGGCTGTCTTCTCAAAGTTGTCTCTGTCTGTAACCCGCAGGCATTATTGTAGCGCAAAATGTTTGCATAATTTAGCTTGTATCTTTTCCATCTTAAAACTGCCGAATAGCCAATAAACACATTCCCATCGACATCAATACAATCCAAATACCATTTGGAAAGAGAAAAATCGGATTTTGCTTTCTTAACTGAGACCATAACATTTGGCTTTCAGCGACGGCAGGTTTCAGGGCACTGAAGCAGCTAATTTAATCTAACTTTGAGAGGGCACAAAGCCTAACCAAAAATCGAGAGCCCTGGCGTCAGCTCCGGCCGGTGGTAGCTGCTATGACTGAGTAAAGAACACTTGGTTTCATGATTGAGTGAATAATCACAATGAGCATGTATATCATCAATATTGTCATCATCATATTGCAGTGCTTCTTCTGGATATTTCTCCGCTGCAAAATCTAATGCCTCTCTGATAGTATTTCCTTTCCTCAATCGTTCCAAGACCACATTATCATATGCTACTTCATTTTCAGTGCCTTCATTGAGCATTTCGTCAAATTCTGTATTTCTTTCATCATAATAATTGAATATTTTCGACATTGATGTTGACTCAGATTCGTTCATGCAACATTTCTTGTATTTTTTGCCACTACCACATGGACAAGGATCGTCTCGTTTAATCTTTGAATTCTTCATTTTGACTCTCTTACGATTCTAATTTTTCTGCCATCAACTCAGCAGGGTCTGTCCCTTTAAGACTACAAATCTGACCATGAGCTACTTCAAACCTTCCGTCTTTTAACATCCTCTCTGAGATTTGTCTGTAAGTAAAGGTTGGTATTATGTCCGTGCTTAGGATGACCTTGTCAACTAAGTCGTGTGTCATCCCAACTTTCTCTATCTCGAGAATTTTATGTATTTCATCCAAACACAGATCCATCATTTGTTCAGAAGTAATATTGGGGGTAAGTCCATTTTTATTATGTGTAGGGATTGAGTCTATTGAAGTAATCGGCTTGGATATTATTGAACCGTCGTCTAAGGTAAAATAAGCTGTCTTTCTTTCTGGTGTCACTTTGACATAACTCTTTTGATAGCAACAGTGTTTGTATTTCTTTCCCGACCCGCACGGACAAGGATCATTTCTACGAGTTTTGTCCATATATGATATTTAGTATATGTTCACATCTCTAGAGCTAACGCGGCTACTAACTGGCTGCGGTAAAATACATCCGTACTATAGCAGTCCAGTTGAGTATCACTGTTAGCTAGTGTTTGAACGAAAACAGTCTTTTCCTGTCATTCCCGCATGCTTTAAGCGGGAATCTCCTGCCTGAAATGATGAGATTCCGGCTCAAAAGATTGCCGGAATGACATTAAGAATCGAGTTTTCGTTCAAACACTAGCTATGGATAAGTATACTATTTTTGAGGAGAGACGACAACGGCCGTTCCGTAACATAACACTTCAGTAACTCCCCCCATTACTTCTGTCGCGTCGTATCGAATTCCTATCACGGCATTCGCACCAATTTCTTGAGCATGAGAAACCATCATATCGAAGGCTTCTTCTCTGGTTTTCTCACATAGTTCTGTAAATAATGTAATATTTCCACCTATTATCGTGTGCAACATTCCACCTATCGTACCAAATACTGAGCGAGATCTAACAACGATACCTCGGACAACTCCGAGATGTCGCGTGACACGAAATCCATCTAGGTCGAAAGTTGTAGTTGTCATTGATTTTTCCATTGTGACCTCGATTTATTATATAATCAGTTTATTATATTTATATAGTTTTAACAACTATCACCGTCATGTCATCATGCTGTTGGGCGATACCCGAAAATCGTTTAACATCCTCAATGA
>JBHIAW010000242.1:0-3879 GCA_046758765.1 bacterium | reverse complement strand
AGATTAAGTCCACACCTGCGGTAATTCGAGCTCTTTTCAGGAAGGATTATCTTTAGTGTTAAAGCTAAGGTGTGGCTTCCCGCGCAGCAGGCAAGCCGTCAGCTTAGGCGTCGGGTCATGCTTGAACTTTATTGTCACATTCTGACGAACGTCATGAGTGGAGCAAGAACATGCTATTTCTTTGGAGCTATATTACGTCGTCTCAAAGTTATCTCAGTGTCTCGATTGAAAGAGATAGGACGGAGCCGCCAGCGGGGTGCAAACTCAGCCATCCTTATGACATCTAATTCTCTAAACTGTATGATTGTGTGCAAAGGATGATTCAATTGTGGAATATTTCTAATAGTCAGAGGAATAGGTGTCTTTGAAAAATCCACTTCGAACTTTCCTGTTAAAGTGACGGGCTCCGAAGAATCTTCCTTATACACGATCTTGCAGGTTGAGTTCTCGTTGAATGTGATTGCCATTTCTAATTGTTTGTTCTTACCCTCCCAAACGCCATAAAGGTCCTGTTCGTTGAACATCTTTGCACAGCCACACACATGGGAAATAGCCAAACAAAATAGCAGCCAAATAATAATTCGTTTGTTCATGACAACCTCCTATGTTGGTATGCACGCGTATCCTTTTCGGTACCTTTCGGGAATAGCAAGGGTCTTATTTCTTAAGTGTCTGAAAAGCGAAGACCCGACCCCTTTTGCACGCTGACTAGCTTTCTTGAGCAATCTTTCCGTAGATGGCGCCCATTACTATCCCGGTAATGCAAAGCCCGATAAATTCTGGTATATATATGACCACGATGGTGCCGCCAGCGATTGGGAGTGTGGCGTAAAAATCAAGGGCGCTCGCCCCCACTAGCAAAATCGCTATTAGCAGTCCGAAACGTAGGCCCTCAAGCCATGGTGTTCCGCCTTTGTACCGTTTGGGATACATAAACGCCATAACCAGCGCTATTATGGCCAGGCGAAAGAAGTGAGGCCAGTTTAGCATCTCAGTACGTCCTATCCCTTCCATTATCCCTTTTACATAAGAAGCCAACAGACCCCCATAAACTGCAAATCCGTATACCATTAACACGACATAAGCGGCAACAGCAGCTAACCAGAATTTCTTGTTCATGTTCCTCCTCCTCTTTTTGAATTTGGTTAGTACATTGTTTCAGGTTATTACGACATAGCTTAGCTGAGCTGCGGCAGGTGACAGGCCACCTTACCTGCGAATTGAAAATAAACTTTGAAAGGGTAAAAATCTAGCCAAGAAGCCGGAGCTCTGCCGTGAGCTCCAGTTGTTGTTATGTGCTTGATATTATGTAACTTACTTCTTCCAAAGAACGGTGGTGAATTGGGAGACTTAGTATTGCCATCGCATTACTGATTATGACCTGCATTGAGCACCGCCTGAGGATGCTTAGCGGCTATCATCAGTAGGACTCTGGCAGGTCCATCAGGTTTGCGTCTTCCTTGGTCCCAATTTCTCAAAGTCGCTACACTAATACCAAGTAACTTGGCGAATTTATCTTGTGACAATCCATATTTTTTCCTGGTTCACTGAACGTCAATTGGCTTAAAGATGAATTCTCGGCTTGGCTTCAATTGCTCAGGTGTCAAATCGTCCTGTTCTTTCTTGGTTTCACCTGCAGCGGATTCAAATGCAGTTAGCTTGATCATTACGACAAAACTTTACTTTTCCAGGATTTTGTAATAGGATACGGTTTTTGCCGATCATGGTGCCAATCCCATTTTTCTCAGGAATGGAGCATAGCGCGGGTCAGAACGCAGCGGGTCTGCCATCGGCTCCACTTTGATAAAGAAAGGCCAGCCCGAGTGCTCCTGGTAGGATTTTTCGAGCCATTTGAAAGCCTCGTCGATATCGCCGAGGGCTGCATAGATCATGGCAAACTCATAAGGCGAGAGCTGCTCTGTCTGCTGTACAGAGAGCAGCTCCTCGAGAATTTTGAAGGTTTCATCCTTCTGGCCCGCCAGGGCGTAAACCAATGCCAATTGCGCGAGATTGTAAGAGCTACGCTCGATTTCCACGGCTCGTTGCACAGATTGAATGGCTTCGTTAAACATCGATTTTTTGGCGTAAACCCAGCCCAACTCGCGATGCGACATCACAAAGTCCGGATACATATCGAGATTGTGGAGGTATTCCCGGACCGCCTCATCATAGCGGCGCACGCAGTAATTGATCCATCCCACATCATTATTGGTACCCGCATTCAGCGGGTCGAGCGTGCGCGCCTTGTTGATCATGGCCAGCGCCTCATCACCGCGGTCCATTGCAATCAGAAAGCTCGCATAATCAAAGTAAGTGTCAGAAATGTTAGGATTTAATTGGAGGGACCTCCGGAATGCCTTTTCGGCACTCGCCCAGTCCCATTCAGCGATATACTTGAAACGTCCCTGAATACCATAAACCTGCGCTAAGGTATTGTCAATTTGTAATGCTTTCTCCAAAGCGGATTTGGCTTTCGGATAAAGCTCGCTGAATGGCAATCCACCAACGTCCATCAGGCCAGTGCATGCCCGAACGATCCCGACATACGCGAGCGCGAATTCGGGTTCTTTTTGCGCTGCGAGTGTAAAGTAATCCAGGCTTTTCAAAAAATCCGAGGGATTATATTTTGTGTCGTGATAAACGCCCTTCAGGTAGGCTTCGTACGCGGCGGGGTCAATCTGCTTCACCTCCTGAAGCTGCCTTTGTTCTCCCGGTGTCAGGGTCACCCTGACCTGCGCCGCGACGGCCTGTGCGATGTCACGCTGGAGTGCAAAAACATCCGTTAGATTGCGTTCGTAGCTGTTTGCCCACAAATGTTTGTCCGTTTTGGCTTCGATAAGTTGCGCGGTAATTCGAACTCTCTCGCCATCGCGCATTACCGACCCTTCGATGATCGCTTTCACACCGAGCTCGCGGGCAATTTCGGGCAAAGGCTTTTTGGCATCTTTGTACTCCATGACGGAGGTGCGGGAGATGACTTTCAAGGCGCTGATTTTTGAGAGATCGGTTATCAATGCTTCGGTCATCCCGTCTGAAAAGTAATCTTGAGCTGGGTCGCCAGAGAGGTTAGCGAGTGGCAGAACGGCAATGGAATCGATTGTCTGTTCTTCAGGGCCTGTCGGGCCCAGCAACCAGACTGCCAGAATCAGGATCAGGAGCCCGGCTCCTGCGAAGAGATAGATCAAACTTCGCGGTCGCGGTTGAACGGCACTTTTTTGGGACTGGCCTCGTTTGACATTTATTCCCGTTGAGCTTAAGTCTGCCAGCAACTCGCCGATGTGCTGGTAGCGTTGGGCGGAATCTTTTGCCAGGGCTTTTTCAAGAATTGGTTTCAAGTTTGCCGGGAGATCATCTGGATACTCCGGTTCTTCATTTAAGATGGCGTACATCACCGCCTGTTCGTAGTCGCCTTTGAAGGGCAGTTGGCCTGTCAGCATTTCGTACAGCACGACCCCAAATGCCCAAATATCTGTGCGCTGATCCACCTCCTCTCCCCGCGCCTGCTCCGGCGACATGTAAGCCGCGGTGCCGAGAGTTGTCCCGACTTTCGTAAATTGCGCGCCGCCACGAATTTTCGCCAGACCAAAATCCATGATTTTGACCTGGCCATTGTCGGTGACGATGATGTTTGAGGATTTGACATCGCGGTGAGTGACGCCCTTTTCATGCGCGGCTTGCAGACCTTCTGCGATTTGGGATGCGTAATGTAAAGCATCGTCAATCGACAATTGTCGATCGACGATTATCGATTTCAACTCCCGCCCCTCGATGTACTCCATGACGATGAACAGCTCGTCATCGTGTTCTTCGATGGCATGGATGGTGGCGATGTTCGGATGATTCAACGCCGCGGCTGCTTGTGCCTCGATTTTGAAGTGC
>JBHIAW010000241.1:0-3913 GCA_046758765.1 bacterium | reverse complement strand
ACTTCTCCAACACGGCTTGGGTTGAATCACTCTTAAGATCGACCGTGTAGACAAGATTGTCCTTCAGGATGATACGCATAATCTGTTCGGGCGACACTTGCAGCAATGCTGCTTCGAGGTTAACCTTAGCAAAATCAGGCGGCACAGTCCATTGGATTTCTAACTGGATAGAATCTTGCGTCACTATATTTACAGGAAAACTTGCTGGTAACACGCTTTCCTCCTTCATGATCTGCTCACTTGAAAACCTCAATTGCACCCTAATGACATCCCCATTGGAATGAAACTCCAATACCCGCGGTCTTGCCTCAGACATAATCAAGGTCTGTTCAAATTGTGTGGACACCTTCGGCGCTCTCTTCGCCAACCGGTACCGATAGGTTTTGAGGACTTCACCATAATCAGTCTTGGACAACAACAAATCTTTCACATCAGCGGGGGCTTCCAGCCTCTCGGTCTGAACGGAGCTTGGAGAGATCCCTGCCTTCGGAACATCGCTCAGAGGTGGTGACACCTTGACTTCTGATTGCGCTAAGCTCCTTTCTCGCTTGGCACCGGGCTGCAAATCCTCAACATCCAGCCTTTTTGTTTTTTTAGGTTCAGAGACAACGACTTCTTCCTCCGGTAACCTGATTTGCTCTGCCGGCATGGGTGCGAACTCTGGATTTTGAGCCCGGAAGAAAAAGTACAAAGCCGGAGTAACCACACAGACAAAAAAGACCGCAGCAATCTTTGCATATCTGGCCCAGCTCACCTGCGAACCGGGTTGTTGTGCTTCCACCTGTCGACGGATTTCCTCTTTCATCTCATGGAGACCTACCGCCCGGATACCCGATATCAGCACGCGCTGACTCTCAAGTTCCTGCTGGCAAAATTTGCATCCACTGACATGTTTTTCGAAATCAGCTTTCTCAGAATCCGTCAGTTGGCCTAAGATGTATTTTTCATGGTATTCATTTTTTTGTATTTCCTGGCAGTCCATCAGACGCTCCTTTCGGTTTCTGCCACCAGCTTTTTAAAAGCGCGTTCGAACGCCTTCTTGCACTGGTACTTCTTAGATTTTGCTACATAGGTATTTGCAAATCCGAGAATTCTGCAGATATCCTTAAAGTTTCTCTCTTCAAAATAAAATAACAGCAATAGCTTTTTACACAGAGGATTAATAGCGTCAAGTGCTTTGTGAACAGTGTCATATTGTTCCTCTTTGATAACCCTATCCAAAGACGAGGGATTCCCGTCCGCTCGTTCGACGGACATTTCAACATCGGTGGTCTTTCCACGTTTGCGCATTTCAGCCATCCATTTGTTCTTGGCGACTGCTAGGATATAAGTCCCGAGTTTCGAGGTCAGCTCAAACTGACCGGAACACACCTTCTGCCACAAGACTATGATAGCTTCCTGCAGCATATCTTCCGCATCGGTATCATCTCCACCCCGTGACTTGATATAAGCAAACACCATTTTCTTGTACCGAACGAGAAGTTCCCCCAAGACCGTTCGATCATTCGACTTAATCCGATTGATGAATTCCTTTTCCGGAAAAAAACTAATCTTTGCCATTTACCTTTTTACTATTGATGTCATTAACAGAAAAAAGGTAAATCATTACAGCCACAAAATCAAGAGATAAGGAGAAATATCATGAACAACTTAATAACCACAATCTTAATCTGTACTTTAGCAGTTGCCTATTTCAATTGCAGCGGTACGCAAAAGCCAATCCAAGCCGACAAAGGGAATGAAAATGTCAAGGTGGATGATGCAAAGGAAAATCCACCTACACCACCGACAACCAGCAAACCGGCAGAAGAATTACAGCTAATGGAGACCTTAGATGCCTCTGCTTTACGGACTATTCCGGCTTCGTCAGAGCTGAGGCTCGCAAAGTCCAATTTCACAGGAGCGCGGCCGGATATCATCCCGCCTCCGATCCTGCACAACACAGAAGAGTATGATAAGATCGATGACAACGCATTCCTGAGTCCACGAACGAATCCTCTCTCCACGTTTTCGATCGATGTCGATGCGGCTTCGTACGCAAATATGCGGCGATTCCTCAACCAGGGACAGCTCCCGTACAAAGACGCCGTGCGCATCGAGGAGCTCATCAATTATTTCAACTATGACTATGAAGACCCAAAGGGCGAGCATCCATTTTCAGTCGTCACTGAGGTCTCTCAAGCACCGTGGAATCCAAACCACAAACTGGTGCACATCGGTCTGCAGGGCAAAAAGCTGGACTATGACGATATCAAACCGTGTAACCTGGTTTTTCTGGTGGATGTTTCCGGTTCGATGAAGTCACGAAACAAGTTGCCGCTCTTGAAGTCCGCCTTCAAATTGCTGGTGAATAATCTAAATGAAGGGGACCGTATTGCAATCGTGGCTTATGCCGGGGCGGCGGGATTGGTCTTGCCTTCGACTTTGGCCAAAGAAAAAGCCACCCTCTTAAAGGCATTGGAAGGGCTGGAAGCGGGTGGCTCCACCGCAGGCGGGGCCGGCATCAAGCTCGCTTACAAAGTTGCCAAAGAAAATTTCATTGAAGACGGCAACAACCGGGTTATTCTGGCCACCGACGGCGATTTCAACGTTGGGGTTTCTTCCACATCTGAGCTGGTGCGCATGATCGAAGAAAAGCGAAACAACGGAATTTTCCTGACCATCTGCGGATTCGGTATGGGCAACTACAAAGACGGCAGAATGGAGAGCATCAGCAATGCCGGCAACGGCAACTATTTCTATATCGACAATATCATGGAAGCCAACAAAGTATTCGTGAAAGAAATGCGGGCGACCTTGTTTACGATTGCCAAGGACGTGAAAATACAGATCGAATTTAATCCAGCCAGAGTGCAAGGTTACAGACTGATCGGCTATGAAAACCGCATGCTGAAAAGTGAAGACTTCAACGATGATAAAAAGGATGCTGGCGAACTCGGCGCAGGACATACGGTAACAGCGCTTTACGAAATCATTCCGGTCGGTGTTCAGAGTGATTTCATAAAAAGCGTTGATGATTTAAAATATCAGAAATACCAGACCACAAATCAAGCGACTTCGGACTCGGACGAACTCATAACGATCAAACTTCGATATAAGCGCCCTGATGAAGAGACCAGCCGTTTGCTCTCAACAATTGTCAAAGACAGTTCGGTCAAATTGGCTGAAAGCTCGGATAACTTTAAGTTCTCAGCCGCGGTCGCCGGGTTTGGCATGCTGCTGCGCGATTCAGAGTTTAAGGGTCAGACCACTTATCATGGTGTCTTAGATTTAGCCATGCAAGCAAAAGGTGAGGATGCGGAAGGCTACCGCGCTGAATTTATTCAATTGGTGAAGAAAGCTTCGCTGCTGGCGATGAATTGAGGGATGAGTGAGGGCTGATTTTAAAGGGCGAGTGATGCGCTGTATTATCTTCAACTTTATTCTATGTCGGGGCGCCCGGATTCGAACCGGGGACCTGACGCGTATAAGACGCCTGCTCTAACCTCTGAGCTACGCCCCAAAATATTAGAACTTCATAGCAGAATAAACGGTTACCTTTAGTTTGTGTCGCCGACCAAAAGCTCCAAAATGTAAAATTTAACTATTAATTTTGGCAAAAGTTCACACTGATGCCTGATTATGATTGTTGCTGGCGCTTTAAGTTCTTCAACCCCCCGCAAATACGCCACTATAGCCTCTACCTCTTCTTCGTCGATTTTAAAATCTTTCCATAGGGGTGGCTGGGATGAGTATGGGGGGGCTTTAATGAGATGAAACATGTAGTCTTCTTTCAGTTTGCTGCCGACGCACGCAAGATCCGGGTCGATATTTTGACGCTGCCGAACCGACACAACTGTATTGTGACACTAATTCCTCACTAGTGCGTCTTAGAAAATATGCCTTGACATACATTGAAATTTTTGCTATTATG
>JBHIAW010000240.1:0-3955 GCA_046758765.1 bacterium | reverse complement strand
CTATCACTAAGCGGTATTTTTCTTCTGACTTCCGCAGGGCTTCCTCCGCCTGCTTGCGTTCGGTGATGTCCATAACCATTCCGGATATAACATCTCCATTGAGAGTTGCGCTTACAAGTACATTTTTGGTCTTCCCGGTCTTGGTCAGAAGCTCAAGCTCATAATTATTGACGTTCCTTGATTTCTTAAGCGCTTTGAGAAAAGCTAGCCGGTCTTTTGGATTTTTATAGTGCCTAATGGCACCACAGGCCCTCAATTCTTCAGGTGAATCAAATTCAAACATCTGTAATGAAGCTTCATTTACATAGAGAACTCTGCCATTACGATTGGTACTAAATACCCCAACAAGCGCATTATCAACTAAATCGCGGTACTTTTTCTCTGACTCTTTCACTGCCTCCTCCGCCCGTTTACGCTCGGTGATGTCGCGCACGATACCAGTGAAGAAGACTCCCTCTCCCGTCTTCCAGGTTGTCAGGGAAAGCTCCAAGGGGAATTCAGTACCGTCTTTTCTGAGCCCCACGACCTCAACTCTTTTTCCGATCACATTTGATTCTCCGGTGGAAATCACCTGTTTCATTCCGTCTTGATGAGCTTGGTGAAATCGTTCGGGCATGATTAGAGTAAGCGGCTGGCCCACGGCTTCATCAGCCGAATGGCCAAATATAGTTTCCGCTGCAGGATTCCAAAAAACGATGTTACCACGGCTGTCAGTAGTGATGATGCCGTCGCTTGCGGTTTGCGCTACGGAGCGGAAGCGCTCCTCACTGTTCTCTAACGATTGCAACATCTGGCTGTCATGGAGAGCAATGGCGGCCAGCTCGCCGAATGCCGAGGCCACACGAGCGTCATTTTCAGTGAAACCGCCTGGTTTGTTGGCAAGACCAAACAAACCGACCACTTTACCTTTGATCGTCAGCGGGGCAAATAAAACATTGTCAAGGGTTACATGCCCTTCCGGCATATACTGCACCCATTCACTTTTCGTGAAGTCGTTGTGATAGACGGCCTTGCCGGTACCGTAAGCTTCTGCACGAAGTCCGCGGATGGGCATCGGAAGCGAAGGGTCAACGGCGCAAGCACGCCCCCCCGAGTCTAAGAAGAGAACCTCATTTGCGGTGCCATCTTTGCTCAACACGGCAGTGTATCCGGCAGTCGCTCCGATTAAATTCTTGCAGGAATCGAATAGTGCTTGGGCGGCATTCTGAAAGTCGCGAGTGTCCAAAACCGTACGGGAGCCTTCCAGCAGCGCAGAAATTTCCGTCTGGCGCTGTCGCGATTCCTTTAGTGCACTTTGCAGCGCCTGCGTTCGCTCAGCCACCTCTTCTTCCAACCGCTCAGAATACGCTTCAAGAGCCTCTTTGGATTCTTTGACCCTCTTAACCATCAGGTTGAAAGCGTTTTCCAGAATCCCCAACTCACCTTTCGAAGTCGTTGGAACCCGCACCTCAAATTCTCCCGCAGCGATTGCTTCTGAGGCTTGAGTCAGCTTGGTAATGGGCCGGGTGAAGCGCTTGACGGCCAGAAAGGAAATCGCTAAGGTGACCAAGAAGATGCCCAATAAGCTGAAAGCAGTGGCCGCTCTGTCGGAGGCTATCTGCGAATCCACCACTTTCAGAGAGGTGATCAGTGAAATCACCGCCATCACTTCCCCTTCTTTGATATGATGATGACTAACTTCTTGGTGGCATTGGATGCACGCGGGCTGCGCCTTAATGGGAACCAGGGTTAGCAGGCGTCTGTCGCTATGACTATTCTTCGCAAGAATTTCAAAGGCGGGTTTGCCCTCGGTAATAACCTGCTTTTCCAATTCCGTGGAAACATACGGACTGCTTCCGGGATTAATTCGAGTGAGGTTTTCGTTTCTGGCGAGCTTGATAGAGAGCAAACCATTCTCTGTTTGTACATTGAGAAATTGCTCACGGGCTAAAGTGTCCGAGCCGGTAAACAGCATGACCGCGTGCCAGGTTCTTATTATCGCTTCAGCGATTTTTACCCTGCTTGATATTTCAGTGTCGAGATACTGCCGGCCCTCGCGCAGGTTAAGGTAAACCGTAATGGCCACGATGCCCATAAAAAAGAGCACGACCAAAATCCCAAACAATTTATATCGCATTTTCATTTTAGAAATCCGTAAATGTTTAGCCAGGTGAATAGATTTCTAGCAAAAGCTGACCTTCTTCAAGAAGGTTAGCTTTTGACTGTTGGATAATCTGAATATATATCCAACGGGGTTAATCTTGAATGACAAAGTCGCTTCACAATTCAATACCCCACTACCATCGACATAGAAGCAAAAAAAAATTACTTAAATTTATACGATTTGCAGAATTTGGTCAAATGGATAAATTGCTACAAAACTTCTTAAAATGCGACCACCAGCCGAACTCGACCCTGAGTCTCATTGGCGCAGCTAAAGTTATCATCCCCCGCCACTCGCAACACAGCATTAGGTCGCGTCGAAATGTAGAAGTAGCTACGATTGGGACCGAAAACGCATCATGGTAAATAACCAATTCATCGTTGGGAAAGTCAACGGTCGTACTGAGCAGAATGGGAAGAATATTCGGAATCCAGCGCGTATTTTTCTGACTGATAATGGCAGGCTTAATAGGAGACTGAAATTCACCGGTTATCCCCGTGATGGCCACCGCAATTCCGTTGGCACTTTCTGTGACCCTGCCTTTCAAATTTCCCGCTTGAACAGACCTGGTCAAGAAACACCAAAACAAGAACCAAATGATAGAATTCACAATAGGATTCTTAACTAGCACCGAGAGGTCTAGCCCAAAAGTCTTACTGCGTAGCTCAGGAATCCTTCAACTGGCATTTAGAAGCCGAGTACCAAAATTAACAATTTTTGTAACTATTCAGGCTGCCCTGTCATTCCGTAGGAATCTTTGTAAATTTTAGCCCTAAGTAAACAAGGTTCATTCGGACGCTGATTCAAAAAAGATTCTTTCAGCATGGGGATGCCCGCAATAGAAAAAGAAAGCACTGCTCCCCCGAGCCAGGATTGACTGAACCGAAAATCCCCGAACACAGGGGACGCTGCCTCGACCGCGCCGACCTGCTCCTGACCAGTTGAGCGCCCCCCCGCTAGCACCAAATGAGAGGGCAGTGTTCGGGGCCATCCGACCAGTGTCAGAGGTTTTGAGCGTGAGCATAGGATCCATCATCCTAATGAACCTTGAGCGATCTTCGACCTTAAGCGGCTCTCTAATGTCATTCTCACAACAGTGGGAGCGGCGAAGAACCGTTGATCATAATAGGGACGCAGCCGGAAAGTACCAATTCAGATAATACTCGAACGAAAAAACAATGGGTCACGTTGGGAATTTTCCTGACATAAACAGTATTCGGCGGCGCCCCTACAAACTTGGCCGAAAACCTACTATTCTGCTCCGTTGGGCGTCCTCGCCCGCCGTAAAGACAACCACTTAAGACGCAGGCGAGGATGCCTGCTTCAGCACTTTGCGACTTTTCGGCCACCTTTCCAAAGATCCTCCCCGGCCACTTCGTTCCATACAGAACAACACATAGTAGGTTTCAGACAGCTCGAGTCTTTCTTCAATTTTAGCTGTCTGATTCACTCTTCACTTTCAGCCGTTCTAACCTGAAAATAAATAATTAAAATTGCAATAGTAAGAAATTCATTTTTCTCGTAGTATTTATAACGATACCATTGTCATCGTTTGTACTACAACTTGGTATGGGAACATTTAGCGCTCATTAATCCTAACGTAGGACAAAGCTACAATCAAGAATTCCAAAGCCTGAAAAATTCTTAAACCACGAAGGGCACGAAGAAAGAATATCTATTTCACAACAATTAGTTTATTAGTTTCCGTTTAGCATCTGAATTTACAAATATTTGTTGCACTAGCTTCTAGGAACAGTCCTCAGTTGTCATGCTGGAAGCATCTTTTTACGAATGCAAAATAAAAGCTCATCG
>JBHIAW010000239.1:0-3958 GCA_046758765.1 bacterium | reverse complement strand
TAGCTAGTGCTTGACCGAAAACTCGATTTTTGCAGTCATTGCGAGCGCTTCTCAGCGAAGCAAGCTCCTGGTTAGGCACGGCATGAGATTGCTTCGGCAAAAAACGCCTCGCAATGACGACTATAATTTATGGTTTCCGTTCAGGCACTAGCTAAGTTTTGCAGCTAACACAAGGAGATAATCAGAAGAAATAGAAATAAAGAATCTCCTTATTTCGACCAATAAACGTATTACTGTAACACCACGATTGGGAGGTCTAATTGTAGATAGCTTTGAGTTTATTCATTGTGCCCGGTCCAAGGGCCCAAGGAGGAGGGATGACAAAACAGTCGGTCTTAGGTCTTAAACAGGAAATCTTGGAATCGCTAAGCGCCGAGAGCCAATCCCGCATTGGTACCGAAGCACAAGGTTTAGTGAGCCCCAATGTGGAAAGGCGGCTTGCCGTGGGCTACTCTCAACTGAGTAAGAAAGACTTCTGGCTTGAGCTGAGAGTGCAACGCGGAAAAGGGACGGCCTATCGGAAGGCCGAGGAGATCAAAGAAAAGGCTTGCGGTGAGGCCAACATTGAGATCATCCCGAGGATCGAGATACCGTCCAAGAGCGCAGTTCATCAGCTCACGCGAAAGAAGAAGCAATTGACAAAGCGTATTCGGCCGTTGCACATGGGCCTTTCTGTTGGTCACCTTGATGGTGGCGTAGGCACACTGGGTGCATTCATAGACACTCCAAAGGGAGAGGCTGTGCTAAGCAATAACCACGTCCTTGCGATGATGGGTCGGGCTGAACTGGACGATCCAATTTTTCAACCAGGAAAAGAGGACAAGCCACGGCTTTATTCGTCAGACAGGATAGCTCGGCTTGCAACCTTCTCTGAGATATCGAGAGAAGACCCGAACGAGGTGGATTCAGCAATTGCGTTACTGCTGAATGGAGTGGAACATGACTCAAACAAGATACCGGAGGGCCTAGATTTTCCGATGGAAGGCAAGATGATTAGGGACATAGACGGCTTCGATTTGTTGGAGAAACACAAAGTAGTATGCAAAATCGGACGCACCACCGGATTTACGACCGGGCTAATCAGTGCCGTCGCTCTAGATAGGGTTCCGGTGTGGACGCCGATTGGCAATGTGCTATTTAACAACGTTATCGAGATCAGTTGGGAATCCAGCCGTAAGCCGTTCTCCAAGCCGGGCGATTCTGGTAGCTTAGTTTTCACTAAGAAAGAGCTTGCAGCAGTAGGGCTGCACTTCGCAGGTGGAGTAAAGCAAATCAATCGGCGTGAGGTCGGTATAAGCTATAGTTGCAATCTGGCCACTGTCTTGGCGGATTATAGCGCCTCGTTATTGGAATAAGCCATGGCAACCATGAAAGAAGCTTTCCAGGCCAAAGAGAAAATGCGGGAAATCCTCAAAGAAATTCCCGGTATCAATGGGATTGGAATAACGTGGGATGAGGACGGTCAACCATGTGTCCGCGTGAATGTGGACATCGCAATCGACAAGACGACCAGACGGAAAATCCCATCCTATATCGACCAAGTGCCCGTAAAGATTGAGGTCACAGGTAGTATACAAATGGAGTAGTGCGATTCACACGTGGCCGGGGCTGCTCACGCAGGGAAGAATCCATGAAGCAGGAATGCCCCATGTACTGTTTCGACACCGCTATTTTCTAAGTTCACTATCACAAAATTTCGCGCAAATCTATTGCCTAGACTCCCAATCCGAACCATCGACTTCTCTGACTCAAGAGACAAAGCCCGCCACCAGCACATGGTCACCCTGGTCGAGCGCATGCTCGATTTGCACAAACAACTGGCCGAAGCCAAAACACCGCAGGCCAAAACCGTGCTCCAGCGCCAAATAGCGACCACCGATTTGATAAAACTTATTTGAGATAGTACACGTATTAACAAACTGGCACACTTCGAACAAATTGAAATGAAATAAACATGGCTAATCACGGTTCAGCGGGCAAGGGAGAACCGACGTTGCGCAAAACGGTGTTTGAGGACCTGCATCGCGGGGATTTCTTTAGCACAATCCGTCGGGACTTCACAGAGCTAAAAGACTTTTTTCTTGATGAGGACCGGCAATCTCGTTTAAAAGATATGGGACGGGTCAAACGGTGGTTGTACATGACCGCCTGGCTGCTGAAAAGCCTGTTCCTGAAACTTACCCCCGCCCGGCGCATCCTGCTTGTGGTCGGCGTGCTGCTCCTGCTCGTTTCACCCGGTTCCAATGACAGCAATAATATCAACATAATCGCTGGCTTGATTCTTCTGTTCATTCTGATGCTCGAGCTAAAGGATAAATTAGTTGCCAGAGATGAACTGGAATCGGGTCGGGCTGTACAAAATGCCCTTATGCCGGAGAAGAGCCCAGTTGTGCCCGGCTGGGAACTTTGGTTATTTACAAGACCAGCGAATGAGGTCGGAGGCGACCTGGTGGACTATTTGCAGATAACCGAAACCCGGTTCGGGGTCGCATTGGGTGATGTCGCTGGCAAGGGCCTGGGGGCCGCCTTGTTGATGGCTAAGCTTCAGGCCACACTCAGGGCATTAGTGCCGGATTACAGTTCACTTGGCGATCTGGGCGTTAAGATAAACGAGATTTTCTATCGTGACGGTCTCCCAAAAAGCTTTGCATCACTGATTTACCTCGAACTGAAACCCGACTCAGGGTTCGTGCGTATCTTGAATGCCGGGCACATGCCGCCAATTGCTCTCAAGGGCGCTGAAATTGAACAGATGCCAAAGGGTGCCCCTGCCTTAGGTCTTAAGCCAGAAACCGTCTACGCGGAGCAGCAATTCGAACTTCAAAACGAGGATTTACTTCTGGTCTACTCTGACGGTTTGACCGAGGCTCGAAACGAACAAGGCGATTTTTTCGGCGACCAACGCCTGTTACAAATGTTGCCTAAATTACAGGGACTCTCTGCAGAAAAGTCTGGAGAAAGATTATTAGCAGAGGTTAAGCGATTTGTGGGCGAGTTCCGGGCGAACGACGACCTCTCACTAATCGTTCTAAAGCGACAGTCTGAGAGTGCTGAGCATCAGATAAACCCGAGCTGACATCCATACAATTCATCCGTCTGGAGGAAAATACCTAAAATATTCTGTGATGAAAATGCGTACCAGAAAGCCTGCTGCAAAAACGGCTAACCCCAAGGTAATCCAATATGAGACTTCAAGACTGCGATACATCAAATAGCATAAGATGAGATTTTGTACTTCCATAAAAAGATAAAAAAACCCTGGCCATAAAAATGACCAGGGTTTGTCAAAATAGATAAAATTACTTCTTTGAGACGTTGGACGCTTGTAACCCTTTGGAGCCCTGCTCGACATCAAACTGAACCTGGTCGCCTTCGTCCAGCGATTTGTAGCCATCGCCAACAATCGCATTATAATGGACAAACACATCCTCGCCTTCTTCTCTTGTGATAAAACCATAGCCCTTAGAGCTGTTAAACCACTTGACAGTTCCTGTTTCCATTGAATCAATCCTTATTTAAAATTATGTGTTACGTACATCTTTGTCTTATGCCTCTTCTGGGCAAAAAAAAATCGCTTTGAATAGTGTTTTGTACCATTCTCCACGAATTTCTTTTTGACTTACTAGTGTCGCCTTTGAAAAGCCTTATCACTAAAAACAGAAAGGCGGAAAAAACAGTGTACTATTACTTACAATACCAGTATACGATATATTATTGCAAAAAGCAACTACTTTTTTCATTATTATGCATCACGGACTGCGGAAACAAAATACGAGAGTTTTGATCAGCGATCCCGAAAGCATCAAACTGTTCGGGCTGTATTGAATAACATGAACCCTCCCGTAACTGAGGTTTTACAGTTATTTGTTGACATCGGAGAAAAATTATCATAAATTTCCACTAACTATTCAGCCTGTCGTCATTCCTGCGTGTTTTAAGCAGGAATCCATGTTTTGCT
>JBHIAW010000238.1:0-3975 GCA_046758765.1 bacterium | reverse complement strand
TATAAAAAGTAGTCCCCTCACCTTCTGTACTTTCTAAATAAATCTTTCCGCCATGCTCTTCTACGATTCGTTTAACAACGGCCAGTCCTAACCCTACCCCGCTTTTCTTAGTTGAGAAATAAGGTTCGAAAATTCTCTCTTTCAAATCTGTGGGAATCCCTGTTCCAGTATCGGTGACTTGAAGTACAAATGCCTTTTCTTGCTGATAAGTTTTTATATGAATATTTCCCTGACCCTTGCTCTTAATACTGTCGAGACTGTTCCCGATCAAGTTAATCAACACTTGTCGCATCTTTTCATAATCAAAATTAATTTCTGGCAATGAGGGATCCAACTCTAGATGTAAGTCGCAATTTTTATGAAGCTTAGACACCTCTTCAACAAGCTCGTTCAAGTTTCCCGGAGCCAAATTGAGTTTCGGCATGCGGGCAAACTCGGAAAACTCTCGCACCAGAGTTCGTAAGCTTTCGATTTCATCGGAGATAATCTCAGTGCACTCTTCCAACAAGCGGCGGTATTTGGGATCCTGGCCCTGGTATTTGTCTTTCATCTGCTGGACGGTGAGTTGGATGGGCGTGAGGGGATTCTTGATTTCATGGGCTAAGATGCGGGCAATTTCTCGCCAAACCGCCATTTTCTCCAAAGCGATCACCTGGTCTTGCGTCTCTTTCAGGGTGCTAATCATATTATTGAACGCCTGTACCAGTTGTCCCACCTCATCCTTGGAAGTCACTGCCATTCGATACTCCCAATTGCCTGCCGCCACTTTTTGAGTACCCTTTGCCAATTCTATGAGAGGGGAAGTGATTCTTCGTGAAAAGTAATAACCGACACCAACGGAGAGCACCGCAATGGGCGCATAGATCACAAAAAAGGAAAGCAAAAAGCCCCTGCTTAGATCGTCCTCAAAAAAATCAAGAGTTTTGAATATTTGATTCACCTTCACTACCTGCTTTGAACCGCGAGTAAATTTTTCATCAACAACCTTAGTCACCACTAAGAATCCTTGGTGAATTCCATTTCTAATTATGGGCGCAAATGCAAGAATATGACCGGGATCATCGGAAATGTTTAAGATTTTGGTGTTCCGCTCCAGTGTTAACGGTACTAAGGTGTTTTGATAGAGAGTTGGAAATATATGATCGGAGGCATTACTGCCTGAGTAAACCAGGTTTCCTTTTTTATCAAAAAAATCAATTCTGCCCTTGCCAATTAATTCTATTTTTTCTGAAAGTGACGGGGCCAGTCCATTCTGATTGTTCATTAGATTTTGAACCCAGTCCGCTGAGGATAATTCTTCCGCAAAGAACAAAGTTTCACTTTTATATTTTTCATAAAGCTCACGAGAAATATGTGCAGCCTCCTCTAAAGCCATTTCAACATTTTTGTTAAAGCCAATTTCTAAGCTCCTCTCCAAAAGGCTTTTCACTAAATAATAAACAGGAAAAACGGGCAGCAACGTTATGACAAGAAGCGAAAGCACTAACTTGGTTCGGATTCGTTTCATTTTAAGTCGGTGATTCTAAAAGTATTCGAAGAGTACCAATCAGAGCTGTATTGTGAACGTTTTTTACCCCCGATGAAAAAGGAAATCAGATTACTCAAGTTTAATTTGAAACCACTTGAGCGGTCTTCTGAGGCCAAATCCTCCTCGGTCTGATTAGGATCGAGCAGCCAGTCGGTAACCCTTGCGCCTTGACGCGAGGAAATGGGGATGATTCCCACTCGCATTTGAATCAGATACTGAGCCGCCGCATCTAACAAAGACCTCTGAATCAAAGCTACCTGGTCAAGATGGCTGCTTAAGGACTTAGCTTTTTCTAATTCATAGCAGAATTGGGTGGTGTCTTCGCTCTGAATCGAATAGCGCTCTTCCCAAATGTTATAAGAAATGGATCGTGTCATGCGCTTGCTTACGACATTGCTCTTACCAGTCTGCAAAAGTCTAATTTCAATTTCTACTATCGAAGGCAGGCCGCTTTGGATAGTTCCGACTATTTTGGGAGAAAATAAATTTTGAAAAACTGCAGATACGGTGAGGTGGCCGTGGTTCAGACCCGGCTTGATTTGATGCACCCGGATGTCTCCTCCCTCGCCAGCGAAGCCTTCGTGAATGTTCAAGTGGAATGTCAGCAGTAAGAATAAGAAAAAAGTTAATCCTTTATCAAACGGTCTCAAAAAGTATGCCCCAATGATATATGAAATTGAAAATCGTTTTCGTCCACTTTATTAAGTGGAAAAGAAAAGTCAAACCTTGTGATTCCCACAATAGGAAGCTTAATGCGGAACCCAAACCCTAAAGAAGTAAAAAAATCATCCAGCTTTGGTGTTTCATCAGGTAACCATCTCCCACCGGCATCGAAAAATAAGATCCCAGTAGCCTTGTGGTAAGGAAAATTCTTACTAGATAAGGGGAAGCGAAATTCGGTATTGGTCAAAATCAATTTGGAACCCCAGCCAATCGGCGTCAAACGTCGATCTGGATACCCCCTAAGGGAGTTGGCCCCGCCGAGGTAGAACCTCTCATAAAAGGGCGCGTTTTCAGTGGCGTAGCCGGTTTTTAAATGGAAGGCAAAAACCTGGCGGCCAAATATCCTTTGATAGAATCTTGTATCTAAAGTGATCTTTGAAAAATTGATTTCGCTACCGACTTCCTCGTGAGCCAATTCGCCGGACAAGGCTCCCCAAAAGCCTTTGAGCGGATAGTAGGGATTGTCTCTAAGATCGGCATGCAAGACCAAAGAAAAAGCTCCGATTTTGGTTCTCTCCAAGTCATCGGCAATCTCAGGTGGGAAAGATGTGATGGTTGAGTCGTTGTCCGTAATTTTGGCTGTTAAGCTCGGTTCGTAAGTTTCTATTCTATAGCCAAAATAGACGTGTTTAGATAAGCCTTGTGTGCCACCGAACTTTATCCGGAATCCTCCGGAAGCGACGTTTTGCCTTATACGACTGGTACCAAAATAGTGGATAAAATCATGAGTAGCCCCGTAGAGTTCAATATCCAAAAAGGCAGTATCATCAAACAAGTTCGGATTACGATAACCCAGTGAAAGTTTACTCACCCGGTCACCAATAAACCACCGAATCCCGATGAAATTTCCGTGTCCAAAAAAGTTGTCAAACCTGAGGCTTGCAGGCACAAAATACCATCCGTTTAGGTCGCTGTGGCCACCTTCGAATTGGAAATACGGCCAGCGGCGCTCCTTGACCTCGATGACGACCACCACCTTGCCTTTCTCAGAACCCGGACGGGTGTAGAAATCCACCTCTTTAAAGAAATTTGTTTGGGATAATCGTCGTTGGTTTGCTGCTACTCGAGCAGGATTAATGACATCACCTTGCTGAATAGTTAAATATCGAAAAATTACATTCCTGCTGGTTTTGGTGATTCCAGTGACTTCAATGTGCTCAACAATCAGTTGCCGGGTTGAATCAGCCCTTTGGCTAAATGCTAATATTGGATGGATAAGTAATAAAAAAATAATTAAACAATTCTTTTTTAAATGGATCAAAGTTTTCGGCAAATTCATAAATAAAAATAGAAATGAGTTGAATTGACTATATTGCAACATTTTAAATTTAAAATATTATGACTTTTAACGCAAGGAAAATTACTTTTTTCACGTAATACCACAGTCTTGCTTAGGAAAATCTCGTTGCCAAGTTAAGCAAAAATACAACTGAGACGTTCCTTACCTCAGCAACACCTTGATGTCATTCTGGAAGAATCTTTTTGATAAACAGGACTTTACGTCCAATCAAAAAAGATTCCTGAGTCTGACTTTTCGGCCAGTCTGTGAACGAGTACGGCTGGTTACCTCTCCGCAACTGAGGTTTTACTTTTTCACATCAGCTTTGAGTATTGATGACGTTGGTGCAAAAACATAGTGTAAGAATTATTGTAACTATTTAGCCTGCCCTGTCATTCCGTAGGAATTTCCATGTCAGGCTTGACACCCGATAATGATGAAAATA
>JBHIAW010000237.1:0-4010 GCA_046758765.1 bacterium | reverse complement strand
ATTTTTTCCTGAATAATGAATTGCTGTGTAAACTTTGCCAAAGCAGAATAGAAGGGTAGCGGTTTCGCCCCCAGTACTCGTTGCAGAAAACGTTCAATCCAGGGTTCGATATAATTGGCGAAGAACTGCCTCTGAATCCTGTCAGCTTGCCGACACGCTTCCTCGTCACCTTGTCTGAAAGCTTCGATTTTCGCCCGCAGCAGTTTTTCCATGAACTCGAATAACACCGAAATGTGGTCGGGAATGGTGCCTGGTTTATTGACCTTAAGGCCATAATGAGCCATGAACCGCTTGACCTCGCCAGTTGTTTCTCCCCAAAGTTGACCACCCCTTTGATCATCCTCTCGGTACACCGAAGCATAGGGAGAAGCACGTAGTCCGGGTCCTACAAACAGTCTGGCAAATTCAACCGCCAGCGAATCAAAATCCAAAGAGTTGAGATCATCTTCCACAGTAAAACTCGAATCCATACCAGCGAGGATTTCAAAGAACCCTACTTGACGCAGCTCCTTTGCGAATTCCAAAGTCAGTTCATGGCTATATGTGCGCCCCAGAATGCCATAAAGCGCTGCTCTGGTTCTATCATCAACGAATTGCTCATCGTTGATCATATCTGCTGAACAATCATCGGATTTGTGAGTAGCAGCCGATTGCATCATGCCTTCCTGACTGTGACGACTGTATCCATAAAGCGCATCATTCCTCCGATAGGATCTCCGACATTTGGGATAATCCAATTGGGGTGAACGCCTTTTTCTTTCCACCATATACGATTGATGTCTGGATCAAGAGCATCCGATTCAGGACTCGCTAAAGGATTGGCAGCCTGATTGGCAGTAGCGAACCGTCCCCATTGCCAGTGTCCGCAGTGGTTACTAATCGCTATCACACCTGGAATAATCCCAGCGCTGACTTGGGCCGTTGTAACTATTTCGCCTACAGATGATTTGACTTTTATTTTGTCACCATCTCTTATCTTCAACTGCTTGGCCGTGGCAGTGTTGATTAGCGCAGGATTGTTATGGTAAATCTCGCTCAAGTACTTACATCCTTGAGAGCGGGAATGCGTCTGAACATTGACCTTATACGTTGTGAGAATCAGCTCATCTTTTTTAAGTTTCTTGTGTTCCGGAATGGGCATATACGTCGGTAAGGCAGAGAATCCAGCATCGGCCAGAATCTTAGAGTTTAATTCCAACAGTCCAGACTTCGCGACCTTGTCCGGTTTAAAGCCTGCATAATAATTGCCATTGACTTCTTGGCACACGTACGCTTTATAATCTTTCCAGGAGCCGCCATTGGCGCCATACTTTCCATTCTTGGTCTTTTTCGGATCGTAGACCGTACCGAATGTGTTCTTCTTCCATTTGCCGGAAGCTAAATTCGCCTCAACTTTCGCCTTATCGATTTTCTTCGTATGTTTACGGTAATGGGGTTTCTCGGCTCTGTCATACCAGGCTCCGTGGGCCCTCATGTATTCGAAACCGCCGACATCCTTTACGCCCGGCGTGTGTTCGCAAGCGTCGCGAACGAACTCCTCAGCGGATTTGAAAGGCATGGCCTTAGCAACGTCTCCGCCCAGCCGATGAGCGATTTCGCAAACAACATCGATGAAGTTCCTACTCTCAACCAGTGGTTCTACCAATGGCTGCCGAATGTAGTATTCATGGATCATATCATACGAAGCCATGTCCTCCCAGTCCCAGCGTTCCAGGTAGGTCGCATCGGGAAGAATCAAATCGGCCAGCGCAGCCGTCTCTGAGTAGGCCACGTCCGACACTACCACGTACGGGAAAATCGATTCGTCTTTAAGAATATCGATGTTCTTCTGGCATTCCCCGTTCACGTAAACTGGATTGTAGCAGTAAACCATGTACACTTCCGGGCGCTGTTCGGGTTTGGCATCCGCGATACAACCAAGAACCTGGTGGCAACTGTGATGCGTAGCAAAAGTATAAGCGCCTTTCGGGGCGAAAACATCATGAAGCTTCTTCGGCGAGGCCTTCGGTGGCGTAAACGAATTCTTCCATTTAGCGCCGACAGCCGGGCACGTGCCACCAGGCACATCGATATACCCTAAGATGGCATCGAGCATTTTGGCGGCTCGTTCGTTTTCAACGCCATTGTAATGAGTCACTACACCGCGGTAGGTCACCAGAGTTCCCGGCTTAGCAGCGGCATATTCACGCGCTATCCTTTCAATGTCCACGGCCGGAACCCCTGAAATCCTTTCTGCCCATTTCGGCGTCATCGATTCAAGGTGCTTTTTCAACTCAGCGACGGTGGTATTAGTCCAGGTCTCAATGAATTTGTGGTCATAGAGATTGTTCATCATGATGACATGGCACATCGCCAGTATCACCGCACCATCCGTACCGGGCCTGATCGGGTACCACTCGTCCGATTTCGCAGCGGTGTTAGATAATCTCACATCAAAAGTGATAATCTTAACGCCCCGTTCCACTTTGGCTGCAATGGCTCGTTGCGACAGCGGAATATGTGAGGTATGGGTCTCAAAGAAATTGCAGCCGAAATTCAAAATATAGTTGGTTCGAGCCACATCATTTACGTCATAGTGCTTGCCCCAGGTGAACTCCTGGGCGGTCCACTTGGCGCTTTCGCAAATGGCGGTGTGACCGTCTACGGTTCCACTGCCATAGGCCGGGAGAAAATATTTCTTCATAATCGTGGATGAAGAACCTTTCATACGACCGTAATGGAACATGAACTTTTCCGGCGTTCCTTTATCTCGGAGAGCTTTCAGCTTACCGACAAGTTCATCCAAGGCTTGCTCCCAGCTAATCCGTTTCCACTTGCCTTCACCTCGTTTCCCTACTCTCTTCATGGGAAAGAGAATGCGGTCCGGATTGTAGACCTGGCCAACACCACCCTGGCCGCGGGCACAAAGCTTGCCGTTGGTTCGGGGGAGTTCTGGATTCCCTTCAAGATGGACAACCCTGCCGTCCTCGACGTAGCCGACGATGCCATCGCGAGCAACACACTGCCAACAAGCTGAAGCGATGCGTTTACGCTCTTTGCCGGTAGTTGGAGAGAAATCTCGCCCCCCCTCAAGCAGAACTGTACCCTGTAAACTGGAGCCATAGGTTTTTTCGATTGAAAGCAAACCAGCCCCAGAAGCCGCAGCTCCACTTAACCCCATCAGTTTTAAGAAATCACGTCTTCCTAGATTCATTTTGTCTTTCATCGTGTATCCCTCCCTTTTGAATAAGTTTCAGGGTTTAGTGATACATAACGGCACTGTGGGTCTGTGCCTTTCTCTGGCAAAAGAACACTTAACTTCTGAGACTTGATGATTTTTGATATTTCGCTGTTGGGATCATTCAGATCTCCCACAATCCTTGCTCCGCCCTGGCAGGTATTGACGCAAGCTGGAACTACACCAGCATCCAGTCTGTGGACGCACAGGTCACATTTGTCAGCCGGGTGGTCACCAACGGCATCAGCGGAAACAGTATTCTTGCCCGGGTTGAGAAAACGGACGCCATACGGACACTCATCTACACACTGCCCACACCCAATACAACGATCCTGGTCCACGAGAACAACGCCGTCCGGGCGCTGGTAGGTTGCTTTCTTCATGTACTGCTCGACCGTGCCGTCAGGCCAGACAAACTTGGCTTCTACTTCCTCTACCGGACAAACCTCCAGACAGACTGGATTCTTGCAGTGGTTGCACAGCCAGGGGAGGAAAGTACGCTTTACATTCGGATAAGCGCCTTCATCCAACTCCTTGACGCTGGAACGAAAAACACCCAACGGAACCTCGGATTCGGTTTTACAGGCAACAGAGCAGGCCTTACAGCCAATACAGCGATCAAGATCGATCAAGAAACCCCAGCGATGGCGTTTGCTCGTGGCAGAGGCCACCGCGAGGGTGGAGCCAGAGACCGCCACAACTGCACCTGCGGCCACCGCACTGGCCTTGAGAAATTCTCTGCGACTCTTTCTTTTTGCTCTATTATCCATGAGGACCTCCTTGGTTATTTCCA
>JBHIAW010000236.1:0-4017 GCA_046758765.1 bacterium | reverse complement strand
ATTGGAGGCGGTCCCGGTGGCTACGTTGCAGCTATTCGGGCGGCCCAATTAGGGATGAAATCGGCAGTTATTGAAAAAGAAAGACTCGGTGGATTGTGTCTAAATTGGGGCTGCATCCCCAGTAAAGCGCTGTTAAGAAGTGCGGAAGTTTATCATATGTTTCAACATGCTGAAGATTACGGCATCATCGCAGAAAACGTAAAATTTGATTCAAAAAAGATCATAAAGCGAAGCAGATTGGCGGCAGAAAGGTTAAGTAAGGGCGTGGAGTTTTTGTTAAGGAAGAATAAGGTTGAACACATCAGCGGCACAGGCCGAATCGCTAAGAAAGGTGTCATTGAGATTTCAAAAAACGGAAAAGCTGAGGAAGAAATAAAAGCTAAGCATGTTGTTATTGCCACAGGAGGATGTACCCGTTCATTACCAGGCGTAAAAATAGATCAGAAAAAAATTATATCAAGCCGTGAAGCTTTGGTATTGGATAATCTACCAAAGTCAATAGTCATTATTGGCGGTGGACCTATTGGAATTGAGTTTGCCTATTTCTACAACGCTTTTGGCGTAAAATGCACCGTCGTGGAAATGATGCCGTCAATCCTACCCTTTGAAGATCGCGAAATCATCGATATACTGCAAAAATCTCTAAAGAAAAGCGGCATCGAAATTTTGACAGATACAAAAGTAGAAAGCGTGAAGGTGACTGCCAAAGGAGTCAGTGTTAAAGTAGGTGGTAAAAAAGACGGTCTCAAGGAGGTTACGGGAGACTTAGCTTTGATGGCTGTGGGATTTAACGGATTTGTTGAGGGAATAGGCTTAGAAGCATTGGGTGTTCAAATTGAAAAAAGCTTTGTGAAAGTTGATGGAAATTATCAGACGAATGTGGAAGGCATTTATGCGATTGGTGATGTTATTGGGCCGCCTCTCTTGGCTCATGTAGCATCTGCCGAGGGTATCTACATGGTAGAAAAATTGGCTGGCCTAAGTCCAACTCCTGTGGATTATTCAAATATCCCAAGCTGCACATATTGTCAACCCCAAGTGGCGAGCATAGGGATAACAGAGCAAAAGGCAAAAGAAGCAGGTTATTCAATCAAAGTGGGACGGTTTCCGTTTCGCGCGAATGGCAAATCCATTGCGGTTGGTGAAACCGAGGGCATGGTAAAGCTAATATTTGAAGAAAAATATGGTGAGCTCTTAGGTGCACACATCATCGGGGTCGAGGCGACCGATATGATTGCGGAATTGGGAGTTGCAAAAACTCTTGAATCGACCCACTTGGAAGTGCTGAAGACGGTTCATGCTCATCCAACCCTTTCTGAAGCTGTCATGGAAGCCGCAGGACAGGCATTCGGGGAAGCTATACATATTTGATTATGAGAGAAGCTATTTTATTGAAAACGGGATTGTTGGATTACCAAGAGGCTTGGGATTTGCAAAAAAAATTACACCAGGCACGATTCAACAAAATTATCGACGATACGTTTATTTTGACCGAGCATCCGCATACTTATACTATCGGCAAAGCAGGTCATGAAGATCACTTGATTACCGATGAGTCACTACTGAATAGAGAAGGCATAAGAGTCTATCGCATTGACCGCGGCGGGGACATCACTTATCATGGGCCAGGCCAAATTGTTGCGTATCCTATTTTAGATTTACATAATTGTTATTTAGATGTACATCGTTTCCTTAGAGATTTGGAAGAAGTGATTATCCAAACCTTAGCTGAATACGGAATCGTGGCGGAAAGGTTTAGGGGGTTGACGGGGGTGTGGGTGAACGGAGCTAAAGTCGCCGCTATCGGAGTGAAGGTGAGCCGGTGGATAACCATGCATGGATTTGCTTTCAACGTTAATGCAGATCTGAGCTATTTCCGCAGCATTGTTCCGTGTGGTATTTCCGACAGACCGGTAACTTCCATGGAGAAGCTGCTAAATAGGAAGATAGATATTTCCGAAGTACAAGACCAGATTTGTAACAAGTTTTCAAGAATATTTGAGGTTCAACTTAAGCAACGCAGTCTTCAAGATATGTGTTTAGAACTGAGCGATATTATGTAAATAATTTAGTTTATCTTTGAAAGGGGTTGATATATGCCCGTTACCGAAGTTAACAAGGTCGCGAAAAAGTTGAAGGAGAAGGCGCCAGGTAGCTTCAATGAGAAAAGAGTTAGCCTTCCAAAAGAGGAATTACTTCAAGCCTACCGCACCATGCTATTTGCGCGTGGGTTAGATGCCAAAATGTTAACTCTGCTAAAACAAGGTAAAAGTTTTTTCCACATCGGTGGTTCTGGGCATGAAGCCATACAAGTCGCGGCTGCAAAGGTCCTCACTCCTAAGAATGATTGGGCTTATCCTTATTATCGCGATTTGGCGTTTTGTCTCCAGTATGGCATGACGCCTGAAGAGGTGCTGCTTTGTTTTTTAGCTCGCGCTGACGACCCCAATTCTGGCGGACGACAAATGCCGTGTCATTACGGACATAAGGAGCTGCGCATCGTATCGCAATCGAGTCCAACCGGCACTCAGTATTTACAGGCAGTGGGATGTGCTCTGGGGTGTAAGAAGGCTGGCACCAATGAAGTAGTTTATGTATCTGCTGGAGAAGGTTCAACCAGCCAAGGAGATTTCCACGAGGCATTAAATTGGGCTAGTCGGGACAAGCTCCCGGTAATTTTTGTTATCCAAGACAACAAATATGCCATCTCAGTACCTCGCCATCAGCAGACCGCCGGTGGAGTTTACTACTTAGCACAGGGATATAAAGGTCTTCATCGTTATAAAGTGGATGGTACGGATTTCATAGAAAGTTATGAAGTGATGAAGGAAGCGACAGAACGGGTCAGAAGCGGAGAAGGACCAAGTATCGTTGTTGCGGACGTGATTCGTCTGGTGCCTCATTCATCATCGGACGATCATACAAGATATCGAACGAAAGAAGATTTGGAAAAGGATGCTCTTCGAGATCCGATTAAGAGACTGTCTGAATATTTACTTTCAAGTAAGATATTGAGCAAAAATGAATTAGAATCATTAGCGGAAGAAGTTAAGAAATTGGCTGACGACGCCGCTGACTTCGCAGAAAGCTGTTCCATGGCTGAGCCCGAAACAGCCACTTTGCACCTTTATTCTGCCGATAAATCACCTATCGAAGGCAACCGGGCTTTTGACTTTGAAAATGCTGAAATTAATGGCGAGCCCATTGTAATAGTTGACGCTTTGAATCATGCTTTACGTGAGGAGATAGAGCGTGATGACAAAATATTGATGTTTGGACAGGATATTCAAGATGATAAAGGTGGCGTATTTACCGTAACAAAGGGACTGACTAGAAAATTTGGAGTGGATAAAGTCTTTAATGCACCCTTAGCTGAATCAAGCATTGTCGGCGTGGCTATTGGTCTGGCTACTCGAGGATTTAAGCCCGTTGTGGAAATTCAATTCGGTGATTATATCTGGACCGCAATGATGCAGATACGCAATGAGTTGGCTACCATGCGGTACCGCTCCAATGGTCAATGGAAATGTCCATTGGTTATTCGAGTGCCGGTTGGTGGGTACATACATGGAGGTCTTTGTCATAGTCAGAATATCGAAGGATTTTTTGCCCATCTTCCGGGTATCTTGCTGGCTTTGCCCTCGAATGCGGCGGACGCCAAAGGACTACTGAAAAGCGCTATCCGCGGGGATGACCCAGTTATTTTTATGGAGCATAAAGCACTTTATCGACAAGCTTTCGCCAAGACACCGGAGCCCGGTCCAGAATACTTAATTCCTTTTGGAAAAGCTGCTATCAAAAAGGAAGGAAGTGACATGACTGTTGTTACTTACGGGATGATGGTTCACAGGTCTTTGGAGGCAGCGAAACAGTTAGAAGAAAAGCGCGGAATCACTGTGGAGGTTATTGACATTCGGACCATTAATCCCTTGGATAAGAAAACGATTTTGAATTCGGTCAACAAGACCAACAAGGTGCTCGTGGTTTATGAAGATACCTTGACCAGCGGATTTGGAG
>JBHIAW010000235.1:0-4031 GCA_046758765.1 bacterium | reverse complement strand
ACTATTATCTCTGGGCGCAGCGGAATCCGGAGGCGGCGCTGGCAGAGTTAAAGAAAGCAGAAGCGAAAAATGCCGACCTCACTGAGATCATGACTGCCCGCGGCTATATTTTCGAACTGCAGGGGAGGTGGGATGAAGCGATCGAGGCCTTTGAAGATGCATTTGAACTCAGTCCCCGTGATGCCAGTTTGCCAACAGAACTGGCTTTTGCCACCTGGATCAGACGGCGGTACGAAACCGCGACGGAATATGCCAATCGAGCTATCGAGTTGGCGCCAAATGCATCCTGGCCTTATCTGGCAAAAACCTTTGTTCTGTGGGTATGGAATGGAGCCTTAGATGAATCCAGAGCAGCACTTCAGAATGTGAACCCTGCACATGAATGGAGTCCCTGGACGTGGTTCTGGCAGGAATCTTACCAGGGGAACTATCAGCAGGCGATAGAGCGCCTTAAATCGAGTCCTGGCGCCTGGATTCGAATCAAGATTCGGGGGGGGCCGAAGATCCTTCTAACTGCTTTCGCCTATGATTTCATGAACAAACCGCAATTAGCCCATGCTTGCTACGGTTCGGCCCGGATGGTTTTGGAGGCAGAAGTCCAGAAATGGCCACAAGACCCGCGTTACCACAGCTCTTTAGGCATCGCTTACGCCGCCCTCGGAAACAAAGAAAAAGCAATTACAGAAGGGAAAAAGGCCCTGTCTCTGCTCCCCGTTTCCCGCGATGCTTTTTACGGAATTCCTTATGTGGGCGACATGGCCTTCATTTACACATTAATTGGTGATTACCCCGCTGCCTGTGATCAACTGGAATATCTGCTTTCGATTCCGTCCTGGTATTCTACCACCTGGCTAAAAATAGACCCTCGCTGGAACCGACTGCGTCATCACCGCCGCTTCCAGGAGCTACTGGAGAAATATGCAGAGGGGAACCCATGATCGGCACAACGATTTCCCATTATCGCATTATTGAGAAACTCGGCGCCGGCGGTATGGGCGTGGTCTACAAAGCCGAGGACACGAAGCTCAAACGGACTGTTGCCCTCAAGTTCTTGCCGCAGGAGTTGACCCGTAACCCGGAAGCAAAGGAGCGTTTCATTCAGGAAGCCCAGGCAGCCTCGGCTCTGCAGCATAAAAACATCTGCACCATCCATGAAATAGACGAGACAGATGATGGTCAAATTTTTATCAGTATGGATTATTATGAAGGTGAGACGCTTAAGAAGAAGATTGAATGCGGCCCGCTCAAAATAGACGAGTCAGTCGACATTGTCATTGAAATTGCGCAGGGATTGTCTAGCGCGCATGAAGCTGATATGATTCACCGTGATATCAAACCAGCGAACGTGATAATAACCGAGCGGGGTGAAGTCAAGATTGTTGACTTTGGCTTAGCTAAGCTGGCTGGTCAGAAAAAGCTAACTCAAGTTGGCACCACCATGGGTACAGTTGCCTACATGTCGCCGGAACAAGCGGGTGGCGAGGAAATCGATCACCGGTCGGATATCTGGTCGCTGGGTGTTGTTCTGTACGAGATGATTACAGGGAGTTTGCCGTTCAAAGGCGACTACGAACAGGCAGTGACTTATTCGATTCTAAACGAGGAGCCTGAGCCGATTACGGGATTGCGCACAGGCGTGCCGCTGGAATTGGAGCGGATTGTAAACAAGACTTTGGCTAAAAACGCAAGTGAGCGTTACCAGCACATGGCAGATTTCCTGGTTGATTTGAAATCGGTCACAAAGGAGTTTGAAGTTGGCCCCATGAAACGACCTTCTACTACAGCGACACCTGCACTGAGGAAGCGAACCTATCTCTTCGGAGGCGTAGCTAGTCTTATCATTCTGATTCTCTGTGCACTGTATGTTTTTTTCCCCCCAAGGCCGGGCAAAGTAGATAGAAAATCCATCGCGGTTCTGCCTTTCCAGAATATGAACAAGGACGAAGAGAGTGAATACTTTAGCGATGGCATCACCGAAGATATTATTACGCAACTTTCGAAAATCGGTGACCTCAGAGTTATCTCGCGAACTTCGAGCATGCGGTACAAGAAGAGTGATAAGACACTTCGAGAGATCGGGGAGAAACTCCATGTCGCCACCATTCTGGAAGGGAGTGTGCGTCGGGAAGGCGATGAGGTACGAATCACTGCCCAGCTTATAAATACACAGACCGATGAGCATATTTGGGCAGAGACCTACGACCGGGAGATGACCCATATATTTGCCATCCAGAGTGACGTGGCACAGCAGATCGCATCGGTTCTGAAGGCGACCCTTTCGCCTGCTGAGAAAGAGCGGATCGAGAGGAAGCCGACCGAAAATCTGGAAGCATACAATCTTTACCTGAAAGGCCGCTACTTCTGGAATAAGCGGACAGAAATGGATCTAAAGAAGGCTATCGAGTACTTTGAAGAGGCTATTGAATTAGACTCCAACTATGGACTGGGATATGCTGGATTGGCTGACTCCTACAGTCTCCTTCCAACTTACAGTGCATATCCTAAAAAAGAGGCTTATCCGAAAGCAAAGGAGGCAGCGCTGAAGGCATTGGAGATCGATAACACTCTTGCAGAAGCCCACACTTCATTGGGAAGCATTAAAATGGGTTATGATTGGGACTGGGAGGGTGCTGAGAGACAATTCAAACGGGCCATCGAGCTCAATCCCAGCTATGCGACCGCTCACCATTGGTATGCGCTATATTTGATGCGGATGGCTCGGTTTGATGATGCCATCAAGGAGATAAAAAAAGCCCATGAACTTGATCCCCTCTCTCTTGTCATCAACAGGGCCATGGGAAATGTCTTTTTGCGTGCACGCCGATACGACCAAGCAATAGACGCCTTGAAGAGAACGAACGAGATGGACCCGAATTTCAGTCTTGTGCCCTTTTTTCTTGGTAGAGTGTTTTTTCAAAAGTCGATGTATGAGGAAGCACTCGCTGAGTTTAGAAAAGAAAAGGAACTTTCAATGGGCTGGTGGCCAGTTATAGAAGTCTATATTGGACTCACCTACGTGCGGATGGGAAAGAGAGGCGAGGCACAAGAGGTGTTGCATAATTTGATAGAACGATTGGAGCAGACGCATTACTTTCCGGAGGTGCTGGCAGCTTTATATTTTACCCTCGGCAAGAAAGACCAGGGTTTTGAGTGGCTCGAAAAGGCGTATGAGGAAGGCGATATAGGACCATGGAGACTGAAAATTGAGCCAATATATGACGGCGTTCGCTCAGACCCGAGGTTCAAGGCTCTGCTGAAAAAAGTGGGATTAGAAAAATGATCGGTAAAACCATTTTTCATTATAGAATATTAGAAGAATTAGGCCGTGGCGGCATGGGCGTTGTCTACAAAGCCGAAGATACGAAGCTAAAACGCACTGTTGCCCTCAAGTTTCTGCCCTCAGTGCTATCAGCGAATCAGGAATCCAAAGAACGATTTATCCAGGAAGCTCAGGCAGCCTCGGCATTAGAACATCCCAACATCTGTAACATTCATGAAATCGACGAGACCGAAGATGGCCAGATGTTTATTGTGATGGCTTTTTATGAGGGCGAATCATTAAAAAAAAGATCGAAAGAGAGCCGCGTGATTTAGAATCTGTTATTGATATTACCAGTCAGATTGCAGCAGGATTAGCACGGGCATTTGAAGCTCGTATAATCCATCGGGACATCAAGCCTGCTAATATTATGGTGACCGAACGAGGTGAGGCTAAAATTCTGGATTTTGGTTTGGTGAAATTAGCAGAACGAACACAGCTCACCAAAACAGCTTCTACTTTGGAGACTGCGACTAATATATCGCCAGAACAAGCGCAAGGTTCAGTAGTGAACCATGGAACAGACATCTGGTCCTTGGGTGTTATGCTTTATGAAATTCTCATGCGCTCATCAATGTCCTGACTAAAATTGAGAATTTTCATGTGCCGGCCCGCACTTCTGTTATTGCCTTTTGGTAAAGGAATGTTGAACTTTAAGAGTCTTTTGAAATGGGTAGGGAACGAATGCGAATGCGCTCGTCCTCAAACACAA
>JBHIAW010000234.1:0-4038 GCA_046758765.1 bacterium | reverse complement strand
CCATTGAGCGTCATGCCCAGTGCCATCGAGACACTCAGCGGTGAAATGAAAATATTTGTATCTGGTTCAGCTTTAACGATCTTCTTGAAAAGGTTAAAACCAAATTTGTTATCTGATTCTACCAGGCTTTTTTCGAGTACCGTTAATTCACGTAAAACCGGCGCCGTGGGTGTGTGAGCACATCGGGTAAAACCTAAGCTAACGGCGAGTACAAAAAACAGATTTAATTTCTTCAACATTTTATTACCACCTCTTTGTCAAAAAACCTTTGGCATTTTTGACCTACGTTACGCTAATTCACTCAATATTATGGAATCGAAATACCATTAACCAAAGCAGACGTTAATTGCATGCGGCCAATTTATATTCCCAACGATTGCCAGCCTGCATGGGAAAATAGCGCGATCCAGCCCATTCAGGTGGAAAAGGATGAAAGTCCCTCGCGCAATTAGTGATTGTTAATAAGGCAGTTAACAATAGATTAATTTTAACGAGCTTAGGAATCATTTAAACCTACCAAAAAAGCTTCAGTCGCACCCGACAAATCACCATAAAAGGTTCCTAATGTCAAATATGTTTGAGAAATCTTTATTGTGAGTCGTTTCATTTCTTTGCTCTTGTGGGTTTGAGGCGAAGCTTCGCTAGTTCTTAATATTCAATATAGTCTCTTCAGGACGGCCTCCTGGTACAGAAACAAGTTCAGCGCCCATGGTCAACTCACCGCTAACTAAATTTCCTGAGTTATCTCGGCCATCCCAGGTAACTTGATAGTACTGTGTTTCTCCAGCTTCTAGAACAAAATCCCAAACACTTTCAGTGAACACTTTGTCATGCGCCCAGTTCCAGATTAGACTATCTTTATCACCGGTGGCATTATTATTCACGCCAAAAACTGCATAAAAATCAAAAATCTGTCCTGAAGAAAAATGCAGAGTCAAAGGTTCATCACTCACGTTGCTGACAATAAGCTTTAAATCCACTTGATCACCCGGTGTCATGTCTTGACGACTCAATTCTAGTTTTAAATCAAGCCCGTTTTCGATTATTCTGTTCTTGAGCTGCAGCACGCCATCAACAATGCTTTTTAGATTATCCGGAGCTCCAAAATAATCTGTCCTTACTGTCTTGGTCATATTGTTATGCTTAAAAGAAATGGCATAGAAGAAGGCATCGGCCACCTGTTCATCCAAATACTCCTCATTTAGTTGAAAGAAATTATTGTCAAGAAAGAGAGTGATCAGGCTGTCTAATTCAGCAGGCGAAAGCTGTGCCACCCATTTAGCTCCCGGATAAAAGCTATCAACAAAAATAGCTAGACCGAATTCATCTACAACTAAGCGTTGATTTACTCCCGCTATTCCACCGGTGATTTCCACGAACAGCAGGTTTTCAGCTATTTTATTCTGATTAGAGTTCAAAGGTTGGTTATCCCCATTGAGAATGGCAGGGAAGTCACACGCGAAAAAGCAAACTGTAATTAAAAGAGTAATTGAAAATAACATCCGATTCATTTTACCACCTTTGGGTCTTTTTGTCAAACCATTGAGACTGTCGAAAAAGTTCCCTTCTTGTCATTACGAGGAACGAAGTGACGAAGTAATCTCCAGATTCTGTGCCTAAATCAAGGGGACTGCGTCGTCATTGGCATTCCTCGCAGTGACATCTTAGACTTTTTCGACAGTCTCGTTAGATTTTTACATCATGGATTGCAACGGTTGTGCCAAAACGGAACGTGCTGAAACTTGACAAATTTAGGTAGAAAAACAGAAAAGAATCAAAGAATTTGAGAATTTTTCATCAGATTTCTGATAAACATCTCAAAAATCTGATACTTCAGAAAGTGTAGCGAATTAGCCAGGCGAACGATTGGCGAGCCTCTAAGGTCACTCTCAGCGACCAGACTGTGTGAAAGGTCTTACTCTGCGGTGCTTATCATTCGAGGAGGAATCTTTGTTGATTGGGTGTAAAGTGCTGTTTATTAAAAAGATTCTTCCAGAATGACATCAAGGTGTTGCTGAGCTAAGGAACGTCTCGAAGGTACTTTTCACACACTCTGGATGACCGTAGGTAGGAGGGAAAAATCCCTTGTCGAAATGAGGAGACTCTTCTCTTCACTCCGTGACACGCCTTTCCGTTCAGAATGATATGGAGAAGCATTCAGATTGCCAAATTCTTACCAACAAGCTCAGAACCGGAAGTCAAAACCTAAGGTAATCATTGCTTTGCGATAGAACCGACTGCGGATGATTGATTCATTATTATAGTAGGCAAAACGTAAGAGGGCTGTGAGATGGGGGTTCAAATCTTTAGCAAAATCTAAAATGATAAAATTGCTTTCTTCTCTTTCAGTGTCGATGTCGGTAGGAAACATGGGCACCCCCTCTTCGGTATAGTTCTTAATTTGGGCAGCACCAAAGCCACGCAGCCAAATACCCTGAGGAAATTGGAACCCAAAAATTAAGATTATTTGGTGTTTGTAATAATCGTAGCCAAAGCTATTGGAATTATTGCGTTGAAAGGAGTAACTAAGATTTATGAGAAAAGCTTTGGTGTAACTTAATTGATACAGGAGTTTAAAATTATTATCTTCATGTTTAATATTCAATACTTCCAGACTGTTTTCCACTGGGATGACATTCACTGCAGAGCGATCGTACTTTACCTGCTTACCAGATAATTCAAACTTCCAAATAAATCTTGAAGCTACCCGCTTGGAAATAGTCCACCTGATTTGATGTTCTGCATAATCAAAGGCAGAAAAATTCTGATAATTCAGTCCTGAGGTCTTGAAAGCCACTTCACTGCCAAGATTCAATATTTGTGGCAGTCGTACAAACAGTTCAGCGGAACCAGTGACATAATCCAAAATATCATTTAGATAAATCTTCAATCTTCCAGAGGCTCTTAATCCAATAGCAAACTTTTTGATTTTAAGGCTGGTTGTGGTTTCAAATTCGTTGATGAGTTTATTTTCAAATGCATTCTCAAAATAGGTTTGAAAGCCGCCGCGGTAGGTAAAAGTTATGCGCGCCTTAGGACTGGTCCAAAAAGATTGGGAGTGGAACAGAAATCTTAAAGAGGAATCTTCAATTTTGTCAGCCGTATCGGATGGGGCTTCCCGAATATTGTTGTCGAATTCGTAACTGGCCTGAAGTCGATTCTTAACTCGCCATTTTCCTTTTTGCTGACCGCTCGCATTCTCATTGCTGCACAAGCCTGTAATGAATAACAGGAACAAAATCCAGACTCTTAGTCGATATGTTTTCACCAGGTAAAATTATTGTTTTTTCATGTCTTGCGCCGCCTGATAAAAAATCTCAGCCTGCTTACCAAGGCTGTCTGCTTGAGCTTGAATGTGCTGTTGTCGATTTCTTAGGTGCTCGATAACTTCTTCCAAATGCTCCATTCCGAGATTTGAAAAATCAAAATCTTTTTGCCCAACTAAAAGATTCTCTTCTATAAAGTCGCCAAGCTCCCGCGATTCATCTGTATCGAGCGCTTCTTCACCAAAGAAGCGGGCCTTATTGGTTGACATCACATTGCCGAGAGCTTCTTCCTGCTGATCAAAGAGAGCTAAATCCGTCACCAGATCATTCATGCGATTTCGGATTGCCAACTCCTTTTGTAATTCGTTGGTTTGTCGGCTTATTTGTGCCACCAGACGCCTTAGTTTGTCTTCCTGATCCTTGAGTAAATCGGCTTTTTGTTCAATCCTTTTTGGCGTGTCGTCTGGATCAATTTGAAGTTCTGCAATTCTAATTTGTGCAAAAGGTGATGGGCGAATTTTTTGCTTAACCTGTTCTTTTTTTAAACGTAGATTTTCAATTGTTTGAAATAGAGCTTGACGCAAATCTGGTGAATTTTTCTTTTTTTCTAATTTATTTAAGCTTTTCTTTATTTCAGAATCGTAAATGCTGATCAATCTATTTCCAGTTTTCCCGTACAATTTATCTAAAGAGCGAAGCTCCGAATCAATAGCTTCGATTTGGTTGGACAGGTCCTGGGAATCCTTAAGAAGCCTCTCTAAACGCTGATGTT
>JBHIAW010000233.1:0-4049 GCA_046758765.1 bacterium | reverse complement strand
TTCTTCAAGGGTGATAGAGGTAATATTATTTTGCCCAAATTTCAGAGTACGCTAATCTGTTGAGAGTTAAATCTTCGCTTATTTTGCAAAACATTTTGTGCCAGACTAATCACAGTTTTATCACGCCGAGTCATTAGGCCATTCAAGTCATTTGCCTTCGGCGTCATTAATGAGAGGTGCGAGATTAATTTTTCAATTTCCATTTTTCATTTTTCAACCAGAAGAAAAAATCGATTCGGCGAGTCTCGGTGACCTTTGGCACTGTTCGGTGCAAAGAAATTTTTGGAGCACGGAAATCACCGAAGTCGCTGAAGGTCACCGAAAAACTTTGTGTCCTTGTGGTTAGTACTTAAAAAATAAGATCCTTACTCGCAATGTAAACAAATTTATAAGACAAAATAATTGACGACAAAATCATTAATAATTATTTTGTCTTTAATCATTTTGTCTTTTTGGGTTGCGGCTTCTCCAGGTTAGGAATTATTCAGATAAAAAAGCTTGCTAAAAAAACCACTTGCTGCAAATTTGTAGTACAGATTTTCACTGATTATTTATATGTCTAACCTCATTCTGCTTCCTCAAAAAATTAGACGTGTCAATCCGGACATTTTAGGCGGCAAGGGCGCCAATCTGGTGCGTCTCTTTCAGCACGGATTTAAAGTGCCCCCTTTTTTTGTGATTTCAACGAAGGCTTACGAACAGTTCCTTTCAGATTCTGGTGGCGTTGAGACTATTCAGGAAATGAAAAAGGTTTGGGAACAAAAAGGAGTCTCTGCTGATTTAGAAGCTCCAAGAAGACTTTTGAAGATATTTGAGACCTATCCTGTTTCAAAAGAATTGGCAAGGAAAATTGAGCAAGAGCTACAAAAGTATTTCAAAGATGTTAAACAAAACGCTCCTTTAGCAGTACGTTCTTCAGCCACGGTGGAAGATGCACCCGAATATTCATTTGCCGGGGTGTTTGAGACTTCTTTTGGGGACTGCCGAACCTTACTTGAGAGAATAAAATCATGCTGGGCGTCGCTTTGGCGGGAAGCGGCGCTTTTTTATTTTGCAAGAATTGGGGTAAAACCGTGGGAGGTTAGCATGGCGGTGATTGTGCAGCAGACCATTCCCGCCGAAGCCGCTGGAATTTTGTTTACCACGACCCAACATCCAGAATTAGGAGAAGTACTCCGAATCGAAGCCAACTGGGGTTTAGGCACCACCTTGGTCAGTGCTAAAAGTTCGCCGGATATTTATCTACTTTCCAAGAAGAATTCACATGTGTTGCAAAAGGTTTTAGGAAGAAAAGAGATTCTGGCGATGTTTCGGGATGGAAACAAACTCGTAGAAACAGCGACCGCCGAATCCCAACGTAGTCAGTTTGTTTTCGAAGAGAGGCAGGCCAACACCTTAGGAGAATTAGGCCGACAAATCGAGCAATGTTTTGGTCAGCCCCAGGACGTGGAATGGGCCTTTTGGCAGAGGCAATTCTATCTGCTTCAAAGTCGGCCCATCTCAAGAGCAAGTCTGCATACGCTACCGAAAGTGCGGAAGATTTGGACACCGTTCTTTTTCTTAGAGCGTTTTCCCCAGCCTGTCTCTCTGCTGGGTTGGTCACTTTTAGAAGAGCCGGTAATCAACCGTGCTTTCCGTGAACCCCTGAGCCTTTTAGGACGCAGGCGATTTGCTAAGCAAAGGCTCACTCATCTATTTTACGGACGGCTCTATTCCGACATAGATGTTTTTCGACTTCTCTATGGTTTTATTCCGCCTGCTTTTCTTGCGCAGGATAAACAGAGCCTCATTTCTGTGAGCGGGGAAAAGCTGCCTTCGTGGTTTGAGAGACTTTATCTTTACCTCCCATTTTTGGTGCGAACCGTATCTTACGATTCTAATTGGTTCTTTATTTTTCATTTGAGAAATTGGCGGAATTTCACCCACTGGTACTGGGCTCAAATAAGAAAATTCAAACAAATGGAATTGAGCAATTTCAGTAAAGAGCAATTATTGGTTAAGCTGCTGGCGGCACAAAATTTAACCGACCAATTTCTAAAACTGCACCGTTGGAGCATCACTTACGCCGATGTGTTTTTTCAGCTACTGAATTCACTTTGTCGGAGATGGCTTAAAGAGAACAGAGACATTCATGCGGTCAGCTTACTTTCTGGGCTGGAAGGCAATCTTACCGTGGAAATGAACTTGGCCTTGTGGGAGCTTTCAAGGGTGTGCACCAAAAATGCCGCTTTGAAAGAATATCTCTTCACCGTAAAGCCCGTCTCCTTAGAACAAATAAAAAAAATCTCTGGCAGCGAGGATTTTATTTCCACTTATAAGAGCTTTTTGCGAAAATATGGTCACCGGTCCAACAGTTTGGATATTCTTTATCCTACTTGGTCAGAAGATGCTACCTATGTGTTAGATGTTGTGAGAAAATTTTTTGAAGTTTCCGAAGAGGATAGTCCAGCTCGGTCCGAAGCTTTGCGAAAAGAGCACCAAAAAGCTATGACTCGTCAGGCTTTGGATAAACTATCCAAAGGTCTGTTCCAGCGCATCATGCCAATAAAGAGGATGATATTTTTGTTGATCGTACACTTTGCCAAAGCATTTGTGCTTTTACGAGAGAATCAAAGATTTTATTGGCAAATGTCCATAGCCCAGATGCGCCGAATCGCATTAGAGTTAGGTAAGCATTTGGTTTCAGAAAATAAAATAGAGGCGCCCGACGAGGTATTTTTTCTTCATTTAAATGAGCTCAGAGCTTTTATTTGCAAGGGTAAGGAAATAAAATGGAAAGAGGTGGTAACCGAGCGTAAAACAGAATTACAACGTAACCAAAAAGAGACGCCCGCAATTTTGGTTAAAGAATTAGAAGACGGTTCCTTTGATTTTGAATTCGGCGGGGAGGATGTGGAGATTTTGTATGGTATGCCCATTAGTCCAGGCAAGGCACGTGGTCGGGCTAAGGTGATATCTGATTTGCGCCAGTTTGTACACCTAAGGAAAGGCGACATTCTGATCACCCCAAGTTTGGACCCGGGTTGGACGCCGATTTTTGGGTTGATTTCGGGATTGGCGATGGAGGTGGGAGGCATGCTTTCTCATGGTTCTATTTTGGCCAGAGAATTTGGGATTCCTGCGGTTTCCAATGTCCGCGGCCTTACACACAAAATTAATGATGGCGATGAAATTGTGGTGGATGGAAATTTGGGGCAGGTGATAAAATAAACCTTGAAAAAGAGTGGTAAATACAGTATATTTTTTGTTGTTGAACCGTAATTAAGAGTTATTCCTCAACCTTATAGCGTACGTGAATTTCACCTGTCTGTATTTTGCTGCGCAAATATTTTTTCAAATACTTTTTAAATAAGAGCCGGGTGAAAGGGACAAGGAGAGCAAAGCCAAGGGCGTCGGTGAGTAGGCCTGGGGTCAGGAGCAAGAGAGCGCCGGCGAGAACCATTATCCCGTCTATTAAACTGTCGCTTGGGAGTTGACCCTGGGAAAGTTCATCACGAATTCGAGTTAGAATACCAAATCCTTGCGATCGGGCCAGAGCGGCGCCTGCAATGCCGGTAAATAAGACCACGGCTATGGTATTCATCGCGCCGATGTGTTTGCCCAGTTCAATAAGCAAAGCAAGCTCAACCAGGGGCACGATGGTAAATAAAAGAATAAGGCGAAAAAGCATAACAAAAGTCTCTTGATATAAACGGATGCAACACGATTGACACGAAACTGTCAATTACAAAATAAGCTTATTTTTGAATTTTAGCAAGCAAATTTCTAATTTATGACGCAGTTTAGAGTTGCTACTTTATTTTTGACGATTATATCAGCATGTGCAAATCCTTTCGCCACACGGGAGCCCGAACCTCCGGAACAGAATGCTTCCAATTTCATTACTCCCAGCACACCTGAGATAGTGTTTATTAATCTTCGAGTTGCAATAGAAGACAGAAATGTTGAGAACTACATTCGTAGTTTTGTAGACTCCACACGCTCGCAGCGTCGATTTACTTTTATTCCCGATCAAGGCGTGGCCGCCACACAACCTGGAACCTTTACAG
>JBHIAW010000232.1:0-4072 GCA_046758765.1 bacterium | reverse complement strand
ATAAGTCATGCGATCTCCATACTATTTTGAATGTCAGCAAAACATGGATTCCTGCCTAAAACATGCAGGAATGACGACAGGCTGAATAGTTACTAAAGGTCTAATAAAGATTCGCAAAAACAGGTAGAAACTGAATTTGAAAAACTGGACTGTCAAATTCTTTGTTTTGTGAGTTGAATAATCTTGGTGGACTTTAATACGGAGTAATTTGCCCCATGGCCATTTTATTTAAACAAACAAAAATGCTTGAAGCCCAAATTGATGAATTCTTAGATGCTGTTAGTCAAGGGGCTTTAGTTTTTAAACAGGCAATCAAAAACTTTTTAGAAAGTGAAAAAGACAAATTTGAAGAAAATATTACTACCGTCAAAAAATTGGAAAACAAGGCAGATAATTTACGTCGAAGCATCGAGAATCACTTATACACGCATTCCTTGATTCCAGAACATCGTGGCGACGTTTTAGGATTGTTAGAGAGTATGGACAATGTCATTGATACCGCAAAAGGCACCTTAAATCATTTTTCCATTGAATCGCCTGACGTCCAAACGGAATTGCACAAAGAATTTTTGGAATTGTCGGATAAAGCAGCCACGGCGGCCGAGGCGGTGGTGCTAGCGACCCGGGCCTTCTTCAGAGACGTGAATGCGGTTAAGGATCATCTTCATAAAGTGTATTTTTATGAGAAAGAGGCAGACAAAATTGCGGATAGATTGAAACGTCGAATCTTCAATCTGAAAATCAATTTAAGTAGTAAAATGCATCTCACCTATTTTGTCCAACATGTTGATTTCCTGGCCGACCGGGCAGAAGAAGTTGCTGACAGGCTCTCCATTTATACAATTAAACGGAGTGTATAGATCAGCCATGTCATTACCCTTTCTATCAAGCGGGTTATTCTTAGGATGGTCATTAGGCGCAAATGATGCTGCAAATGTGTTTGGGACGGCCGTTGGCACAAAAATGATTCGCTTTAAAACCGCGGCATTAATCGCTAGTATTTTTATCATCTTAGGCGCGGTGATAAGCGGCGCCGGCGCTTCGGAAACGCTGAACACTCTCGGTTCGGTCGATGCCATGGCCGGCTCATTCATGGTGGCAGCCGCCGCGGCGTTTACCGTTTTTTGGATGTCGAAACTTAAGGTGCCGGTTTCAACTTCGCAAGCTATTGTAGGCGGCATCATCGGCTGGAACTTTTATGCTGGTTACACAACAGATTATCAAACCCTAACTGAAATTGTTTCGACCTGGATTCTCTGTCCCATTCTTGCCGGGCTATTCGCCGTCATCTTATTTATTGCTTTTAGAACGTATTTTAATAAAGCCAAAGTACATTTACTTAAATTAGATTTGTATACCCGTCTCGGTTTACTAATCGTTGGTGCCTTTGGTGCGTACAGTCTGGGCGCCAACAATATCGCAAATGTCATGGGCGTATTTGTTTCAGTCTCTCCATTCAAGGATCTAAACATCTTGGATCTATTTGTCTTCTCTGGTACCCAACAATTATTTTTTCTTGGAGGACTGGCCATAGCGGTTGGAGTTTATACCTACTCAGAAAAAGTCATGGAAACAGTAGGCAGGAGTCTATTTAGACTGTCACCAGAAGCTGCGTTTGTTGTCGTGCTTTCAAACGCGCTGGTGCTTTTTCTTTTCTCTTCGCAAAGATTGGAGAGCTGGCTTATGTCTCATGGATTACCTACCATCCCTCTTGTACCCGTTTCCAGTACACAGGCAGTTATTGGCGCAATCATTGGAATCGGCATATTGAAAGGTGCTAAGAGCATTAATTATGGGGTGCTTGGAGAAATTGCAATGGGCTGGGTCATCACCCCCATAGTCGCTGGGATTATAGCGTTTATTGCACTTTTCTTTCTACAAAATGTATTTAATCTGGAAGTAAGTCGAAATTTGGCCAACATAATATCAGAACCGGTTCTAACCCACATGAGATAAAGTAGTCGTTATGTACTTTAAAATATTCTTAATCGGAAACTAAATTCTCCATAAACTTTATCTTGGTATCAGAAATCTGATATGTCCTCAAATTTCTGATATTTGTTACCCTAAACCTTAATAAAAATATAAAAACTGCTATTAATTTAAATATTTGATATACTTTCACTTATGTTATGACGTGTAAGAATTTGGAATTATTTTCTCTATTGCATTTACTGTGGTATTATCTTTGCAATTTTCCTACCGCAAGATAAATGAGTTAGCTGTGCAATCCTAAATTAGGTTCCTTTTATTAACTCACAAAGACATATTAGGAGGATGAGTCATGAAAGTGCAGCGTCACATTCATAACCGTGCCTTTCCCATACTTCTCCTGATCCTCTTTCTGCCAGCCATTTCCCAGGCCCAGATCATTTCGTTAAAATCTATTCCAGTTGCTTCCGGAGACCAGTTTCTGGTTTTCCCTTCCCAGAACCTAAGTATGGGGAGCATTTCGATTGCCCTGGATGACCCTCTGCTGGACCCGTTTGTAAATCCGGCAAAGGGTGTGCATGTGAGGGGAACGCGCCTATTCGGCTCCCCGACACTTTACAACATTTCGGATAAAAACGGGGCTGCTCGTACTCTACCTTTGGGCGCACTATTTGCCGCAGAAAAATGGTTTGGTGGCTTTTCCTTGGCTGTGCAGCAACTTGAAGCGCCAGAGCCAACTAATTTCATTATCTTTCGACCTGGCCCAGACTTTTCACAGCCTTTACTCAGTGACAAGAATTCCTACAATTTATATGCTTCCGGGCTGATTGGCACAAAACTCTCCGGTTCTAATGTTTCTGTTGCCGCGGGGGTGACTTGGTGCGATTTAGATGCGGTCGACGGAGTCGACTTCCTCTATGCACAGAGCCTGGATATCGAGCAGTTCGGCCACATGGTAGACTATCGAATCGGGCTTTTCAGTGACTTGAGCGGTGACCGTTCGTTTGAGGCATTATTGCTACATCGCCGATTTAACATGACGCACGATGTGACCTATCCCGTTTGGATTTTGGAGCAATCAACGAACGGTACCTTAGACGAACCACAAGTAGAAAGAAATCTTGATCGAACCAACACCTGGGGATTGCATTTGGGATATGTGCTGCCCCTAACCCCAGATGAATGGCGGATTGGTGGAATTTTTACTGCAAACCGAAAATCTCATCCCAAGATTCCGAATTACGAACTCATGAATATCCCTCGGGATCCGGGCAACTCCTGGGCCTTTGATTTTGGCGTGGGCGTTTCCAGAACCAATGGTCCAGCCACTTTTGGTTTAGACCTCATATTTGAGCCAATCTGGAGTAATACCTGGGCTGCGGCATCTGAACCTGTGGAAACTCAAAGTGGTTGGATTATCCCTCCAGGCGGCAAAACCATAGTCAACGATTTCAAGTTTACAAATTGGCTGCTTCGCATCGGTATTGGTCGGCAGGAAAAAACATTCGGATTCCAGTTCGGCTTGCAAGTTCGATTGATCCGGTATAGGCTCGAGCAAAACAATAAAATTGAAGAATCCTATAGGTCACAGAAAGAAAGTTGGGCAGAGTGGACGCCAAGCGTTGGCTTGACTTTGAATTTTCCAGAATTTCAAGTTCGCTACACAGGCCGATTGACAACCGGCACTGGTCGGCCAGGAGTAGCCTGGAATGGTATTCGCTCAGCAGAGATGGCCGATTTTTCGGACTTCATTGTTGCGCCCAGCGGTCCTTTAACCTTGCAAGAAGCAGTTGTTCTCACGCACCAAATTTCCGTTGCGATTCCCATTCGTGACTAAGTACACAGTTTCATAAATACGGTGATGTATTACGGGGTTGAATATTTGATATTCGTTTTATGATAAACTCGAAATTCGAAGTCCGAAATCCGAAACAAATCCGAATGACCAAAATTCAAAACAATTGGCGTGAAGCTAACTCCTGAACGTGGCATGAAAAGGGTAGTTTCGAACATTGTATGCCGTCTCCAAAACCAGCGGGTAATATAGGGTGTTACAGTGTTAGGGTGTTTATGTTCATCGCTATTCTGTTGAGAGTTAAATCTTCGTTTATTTTGTGCCAACCTAATCACAGTTTTACCC
>JBHIAW010000231.1:0-4087 GCA_046758765.1 bacterium | reverse complement strand
AGAATTTTCTCGAATTTCTTGAAACTATTATCCAGGCCACCCAAAAAGGAAATTAGCTTAGAAATTTCCCACGAGGGAATCATGCCCTTAAACCTGAGAGAGAAATTACAACGCCATTTTGCATTCGACACCTTTCGACCGGGACAACTTGAGGCGATCCAGCATATTCTTAACAAAAAAAACACCCTTGTGGTGATGCCCACAGGTGCAGGGAAATCTCTATGCTATCAGCTTCCCGCGCTGCTTAGTTCTGGAACGACTCTGGTGGTTTCACCACTTATCGCATTGATGAAGGACCAGGTTGAAGCGCTGCAATCTGCGGGAAAGAACGCTACATTCATCAACTGTTCCTTGACTAGTTCGCAACAAGTCGAGCGAATGCGGGCCATGTGTGAGGATCGTTTCAGCTTGGTTTATGTAGCGCCGGAACGATTTAGAAGCAACGCTTTTCTTTCGGCTATTTCTAAGGTTGCGGTTAGCTTATTTGTTGTAGATGAGGCTCATTGCATTTCCCAGTGGGGACACGATTTTCGGCCAGATTATTTGACTTTGAAAAATGTCATTTCTCAATTGAAAAACCCAACGGTGGCCGCATTGACGGCAACAGCCACGCTAAGAGTCCAAGAGGATATTATTCAACAATTGGGCTTGCAGACCTGCAAAAAAATTATTACTGGATTCAACCGGCCGAATCTCTCTTTCGAGGTGGAATACACACCTGATGATGCCTCTAAACTTCGAGTGGTTGAAGAACTCCTAAGCGGATCATCAGACAGCGCCATTATTTACACCGGTACTCGCCGAGAGGCCGAAGAAGTTGCAGAGTTTGTAAGTCAATATTGCAGAAGGAGAACCGATTTCTACCACGCAGGATTGGAACCAAGCGATCGTACCCGTATTCAAGATGCCTTTATGTGTGATGAAACATCAGTTATTGTCGCTACCAATGCCTTCGGCATGGGCGTAGACAAACCGAATATTCGCACCATAATTCACTACAATTTGCCCAGCACTTTGGAAGCGTACTACCAGGAAGTGGGTCGTGCCGGTCGCGATGGCAAGCTTTCCCGCTGTATCTTGCTTTATGCCCCCCAAGACCGGGCTTTGCAGGAGTGGTTTATCGAGCACGATGCGCCCACAAAGGAGGAATTCGAAGGGCTTTATGAAGTGATTAAGAACGCGGCTGAAGACAGTTTTGTAAGAATAAATTTAGGCTATTTACAAAGAATGACTGGTCTTCATGAGACCAAAGTACGGTTGGGCATAGCGGAATTGGTGAAAGCAAATGCTTTGCAAGACCTTGGTGACGATTTTGGTGTAATGAATTTCGAAATACTGCCCATTCAGAAATTAGACATTGCTTCTAATTTACAAGAGACGAAAGCGCGTCGTAAATACAAATACCACCAGTTGAATCAAATGATTCGATATGCTGAGGGCAACGACTGCCGGCGGCGTTATATTTTGCAGCATTTTGGAGACACGGGAATTGCAGAAGCAGGGCGGTGCTGTGATAACTGCATTTCCCGTGGATCAGCGCCTTCTCAAAAACCTGCAAACAAAGAGGACTATACCGAAGCGGAAAAGACCGCTTTGATAATTTTACACGCAGTTAAACATGTAAAGCGAGATGTTGGACGTTCTCGACTGGTTGAAATATTAACAGGTTCCAAAGCAAAACCCATTTTTGAATTTGGATGGCACAGGTCCAAGCACTACGGCCGACTGCAGCAGTTCACCCAATCTCAATGTCGAGATTTTGTAGACCAGCTTCTGAAGCAAAGATTCTTGAAAATCGTAGGCAGTGATTTTCCGATTGTACGTCTCACGCCTAAAGGCGACGCGGCATTGAAGCAGCTTGCTCCCATTCAACTGGAGTACAAAAAAGCGCCAACCCCGGCACCGAGTCATTCGCCATTGAGTCGAATAAACGTTCTTCCCGATACCGTGCAGCAGACCTTACAATTATTCCGCCAAGGCCTGTCCATCGAACAGATTGCCGAACATCGAAATTTAACGGTTGGAACTATTTATGGACACTTCAGTCAGCTTATTGCTTTCGATTTGGTGAAAGTGACGGCCATTATCCCGGTCAGTAGAGTACAACAAATTCGTGAAGCTATTGAGCAAGTTGGCGTGGCATCTCTGAAGCCCATTAAAGAGTGCTTGCCCGAGGAAATCAGTTACCATGAAATTCGGTGCGTGGTCGAAGATGAGGTTGCCAAAATAAAGGGCAAGAAGTCAAATCAACAGGTTGCAGAAAACGGTTACGATCGTGAACTTTATGAAAGACTCAGAAGTTTTCGACTTCAGCTTTCAAAAGAAGCAAACCTGCCGCCTTTTGTTTTTTTCCACGATTCGGTTCTCCAAAGCTTGGCGGCCTTTAAGCCCAACACAATTGAGGAGTTGTATCAGATAAAAGGCTTGGGTGACCATAAAATAGCCAAATACGGAATTCAGCTATTAAAGATTATCAAGAACTCAAAACAGGGAGCAGCAGAAATTAAAGACCGTTTTAGCTCCGATGCTGTCAATGATTTTTTAAGGCAATCTCATCCAAAGCGACTCAAAGGCCCCTGGAATGACGGCTATGCCCTGGATTTCAACAGCCGTTTCTCTGGCAGCCTGTGGCAGCGTACGGAAATGGGCGAGTTGGTCTACCAATTTAAGTATAATGGGCAGGTAACCATAGCAGAAAAATTGGTTAGTAGAATTTTTACATTTATGAACGATCACCCCGAATTTAAGAAAGTTGATGGTGTTTTAGCCGTGCCACCTTCCAAGCATCGTGCTTTCGAACCCATGACCGTTATTGCTGATGGTGTATCCAAAAGACTTAAATTACCATTTCTTGCAAACACGCTTGTGAAAAATCGAACTACAAAACCACAAAAAGAGATGACGAATTCAGTATTGAAAAAGTCCAACGTGGCAGGCGCTTTTATCGTGAAAGATAACATAAGAAACAAGCGGCTGCTGCTTTTAGATGACCTATATGATTCTGGGGCGACAATGGAAGAGGCGACTAACACTTTACTGAGGGCCGGGGCTCAGGGAATTTACGTGTTGGCTTTGACAAAAACCATTCATGCAGACGTTTAAATGACAGAACGAACTTATTGGATTGCTTTAGCGATGTGCCAGGGCATCGGCAACAGAACTTTTCAGAACCTAATGGCAAAATTTGGTTCTCCGCAGGCGGTGTTTAATGCTTCCATTGAGGAGTTGGTGAAAGTTCCAAGAATTACGTTGAATTTGGCCCAGCAAATATTATCTTTACCAATTGAAAAGATAGAAGAGGAAATCTATTCGCTGGAAAGCGAAGAAATTGAGATAACGACTCAGGTTGATGAGACTTATCCAACTAATTTAAGAAAAGCATTTGATGCGCCGCCGATTCTTTTTGTGAGAGGCGAAATTAATTCTCAAGATGAACATGCTGTGGCTATCGTTGGCGCAAGAGAAGCCAGCTCGCAAGGACAGGACATAGCCAGAGACTTAGCCGCCGGCTTTGCTGAAAAAGGGTGGACTGTAGTGAGTGGATTGGCCAGAGGTATTGACACGACCGCGCATCAAGGCGCGCTGGAGAGCGGTGGACGATCCATTGGTGTTTTAGGTTCAGGTCTTCGTATCATTCATCCAAAAGAAAATATACCGACGGTTAAGAAGATGATTCAACAAGGTGCAGTGGTTTCTGAATTACATCCCAATACACCGCCCAACGGACGCCATCTCATGGCCCGAGACCGAATCGTGAGTGGATTGTCTAAAGCGTTGATTGTGGTCGAGGCTGGCGAGAAAAGCGGGAGTGTTGATACTGCCCACAAAGCAAAAAAGCAAAACCGTCCGGTGTTTGCGGTGGATGCGGGCAGTCCTGGCACTACCCAACTAATTCAGTCGGGCGCCTATTGTCTTGCACCAAAAGCATTGAATATTGATGAAATCATTCAAATCATTCATTCGTTTTTGAACAACGAAGTTGATAAGAAAACAGAGCAGATTGAGATTTTTAGTAATGCAAGAACATATAAGATTTAGAGTAGAGCAGTTCTTCTAAATATTATTGTACTAAAATCAAAAAACAGAA
>JBHIAW010000230.1:0-4111 GCA_046758765.1 bacterium | reverse complement strand
TTTGTCATTCGTATATTAAAAGTAGTATTTAATTCATAAGAATGTGTTGTGTAACAACTATATTTAATTCGATTTTATTTTTTTAGATTTTATTTTTGTTCTTTGACAACTCATTGCAATCTGTGTTTGGGATTTTACGGATTTTTTCTCTAATTCGAAAAAGGTTTTTTGGATTAAGTTATCGAATTAAAAATGAAACCCGTTCAAATGGCTAAACTGTGTGCGGTATGCCAGGACGTTTTTATTCCAGACCCGCGAGTTGGAAAGCGTCAGCTTGTATGTCAGAACCTGAGCTGTCAGCAGGAACGGAAACGACGGGCGCAGAAACGATGGTTATCCCAGAATCCAGGTTATTTTACCGGGCGTTACCCTTATGTAAAAGAATGGCTGAAGGCGCATCCTGGGTATCTTAAACAGTATCGAGCCCGCAAGAAAGCACTTCTGGCGCCAGGTTCCTCTGATATACAAGACGAGTTAACTTACAGCAAAGACTATGTGTTAACGGCACTCAAAAATACGCTTGATATACAAGACGAGATAACCTCTAAAATTACAACCATTAATAAACACCTGAAAGCACTGGCATCGTTGATATACAAGACAAGTGAAGCGGCTGTTTTTGCAGGCGGTTAACTGCGCTCTTTTGCGCCTGATATACAAGACGAGATTGCATCTTAAGTGGAAAATCAATTTCTTAAGATCAAGCAATCGACCTAACATCAGGAGGACCTATGGGTTCCAGAAGTCCTATTGACCCGAATCACATTCGCAAAATCACGGGCTCGTTCAGCTGGCTCGACCATCGCCTGTTACATGACGGCTACCTGGCCGCTATGGCGCCAGAAGAGATGCTTTTGTATTTCTTCCTGGTGCTGGTCGGAGACCGCCAGGGCGTCAGCTTCTATGGCTACGATAAGATTTGTACGCTGCTGAAGCTGGATCTGGAACGCTTTCTTTGGGCCCGAGACCGGCTGGTGCAGAAATCCCTGATTGCCTGTAAGCATGGCCGCTTTCAAGTTTTACAACTTCCAGAGCAGCGTAAGCCGTTTGTGCAGGTGGACTCGGCCTCTGGCGCCAATCGTGAGCACGGCCTGAAGTCGCTGGCGGAGATTTTCTCCAACCTGACTCAGGGAAAAGCATGAATGGACATGAGAGAGAACGATCGGTTGTCATTGGTTCCGCCAAAGCGGAATCGTCTCAGAGACTGTTACTCTCAGCTATTACCCGAATTTGGATGAAGTATCTTAGGTCAGCCAGGTCGGTAGCGAGAGCTGAACCTGAATTTAACCACGAGTTTAAATGGTAATAGAGCTCTGAGAGGTCCTCTCATCGTCAAAATTAAGGAGACATCGCCATGAAATCCTATGCAACCCTTTATGTGGGCATTGATGTCAGCAAGCTCAAGCATGACGTCGCCATTATGAATGTGCACAAACAACTGCTACACAAGCCGTTTGTGATTCAGGATAACCTCCCGGGTTACCAGCGTTTGCTGACCAAATTGTACCAGTTGCAGGAACAGCACCATACCCGGGAGTTTCGGATTGGCCTGGAGGCGACCAGCGACTATTGGAAGAACCTGTATTATTTCCTGAAAAAGCAGTCTGAACACTTTGTGCTGGCAGTCATCAACCCGGTGCGCACCAAAGCGTTTACCAAAACCGAACTCCGACGGGCTAAAACCGACCCGGTGAGCGCCAAAGATATGGCTCTGTTCATGGTGGAAAAGAATCCGCCCGCGTCCAAAGACCGAGCGCCGATTTTCGATGCCATCAAAGATATTGACACGCAAATTTATGCCATAAAAAAACAACAAACCATGGCGCTGAACAAACTTCGTATCGAGCTAGATAAAGTGGCTCCGGAAATCGAGAAAGCCATTCTTAACTTAAATGGGAAGCAAATCCTGGCGCTTTTGGCCGATTACCCCACTGCTGAAGTCATAGAGCGGGCTTCGGTAGAAGAACTCTGCAAGGTGCGTTATGGCCAACATCCGTGGCCGCTTCCCCTGGGCTTTGTTCAGAAGATGAAAAAGCTGGCTCACAATAGCGTAGCGCATAAAACCGGCGCCGGTGCCGGCGTGGTCGTCCAGTGCCTGGTCCGACGCCTTCGTCAAGGCCAGCAGGAAATCGAAATTCTCAAAGAACAGATTCACAAGTTATATAGACAAGTGAATAAAAATCAAAGTCTATTGACTACGATTACAGGTATTGGTAAAGAAACGGCCTGTGTTCTGGAAGCTTACATTGGCGATGTTGGCCGCTTTGCCCATGCCAAAAAGATGGTTGCTTACTTTGGCATGAACCCGGTGATTAATCAATCGGGCAAGTCCAGAAGAAAATCGTATCTTCAGAAAAAAGGCAGCAGCATCGTCCGCCACAAACTTTACATGGCAACTATATGTATCATCCGACACAAAAAAGGTCCGATTTATGACTTTTATGCCCGTTTGGTGGAGGCTGGTAAACCCAGGCTCGTGGCCATAGGGGCCGCCATGCGTAAGCTTTTAGTCAATATTTATGTCATTTTAAAAAATCAAACACCTTTTGATCCTGAAAAAAATGATAAAGCAAAACAAAATACTTAATTTTTTACTTGACTTTTTATATAGTATCTCTGAGGAGCGATAGCGACGAAGAATCTCATGCACCATAGCTTGTACTTTTATAATTCTGAATTTTGAATATTTTGCAGAATGAGTTACCCGGACCAATTATGTTCAGTGGTGAGAGATTCTTCGCTCCCTGCGGTCGCTAAGAATGACAAGAGTCAAAGATATGTTTTTAAGAAAAAGTTTTTACACTCAAGCGGGAGCAATTAGATTGACGACATTCGCTATGCGATTTGCCCAGTTTAAGTGTGCACTTAGCTGGATTCAAAATGAAACAATTTATGAACTTTAATCCATCTTCAAGAAGTGTGTAATTAACTGTCGTAAAAAGGAAAACGGGAATGGACTGGCCAACACTGGTTTTGATTTTAAGCTTCGTGATTTTATTGATACTCAACGTTCCCATTGCGTTTGCAATTGGCATTTCGTCGTTATTAACCGTTCTGACTATCGGTGGCATCCCGGCCATGAAGACGGTAGCCCACACCATTGCCACCGGCATCGACAGCTTCACACTTCTGGCCATTCCCTTTTTCATCCTTGCCGGTCAGTTGATGGGTCGCGGCGGCATTGCCCGGCGGTTGATCGATTTTGCCACTGTTTTGGTGGGTCGGTTTCGTGGGGGACTTTCGTACGTGAATATTTTGACCTGCATGCTATTCGGTTCGATCTCGGGTTCGGCTGTGGCCGCGGTGTCCAGTGTCGGCGGCTTCATGATTCCCCTGATGAACAGGGAAGGCTACCACCGCGACTTTAACGCCGCCGTCAGCATCACCGCTGCGACTACCGGATTATTGATTCCGCCCAGCAATGTCATGATCGTGTACGCGCTGGCGACGGGTGGCGTGGTTTCCATCGCTGCGATCTTTCTGGCTGGCTTCATTCCCGGCATCCTTATGGGCCTGGGATTGATGGTAGTAAGTGGTTTTACTTCCATCAAACGCAATTATGGCAAAGGGGTGACATTTGGACTAAAAGAAGGGCTCGTCAAGTTTATTGTTGCGCTGCCGCCTTTGTTTCTGGTGGTGCTGGTTCTGGGTGGAATTTTAGCCGGATATTTCACCGCCACCGAGGCTTCTGCCATCGCGGTTTTGTATGCCTTCGTACTTTCGGTGTTTGTGTATCGGGAAGTTCAGATCAATGAAATCCCGCAGATCCTTTTACAGTGCGGCATTACCACAGCCGTGGTGATGCTGCTCATCGGCACCTCCATGGCTATGTCCTGGGCCATGGCTTTTGAAAATATTCCGCAGAATATCAGCGCGGCTTTACTCAGCTTGACCAACAACAAAATACTCATTTTGCTCATCATCAATGTGCTGTTGTTGTTTGTGGGTACGTTCATGGACATGACCCCGGCAGTGCTCATCTTCACGCCGATGCTCCTCCCCGTGGTCCAATCCCTCGGCTTGGATCCCGTGCATTTTGGCATCGTGATGGTTTTGAACCTCTGCATCGGGCTTTGCACGCCTCCGGTCGGAAGTGTGCTGTTCCTCGGCT
>JBHIAW010000229.1:0-4120 GCA_046758765.1 bacterium | reverse complement strand
ACCGAGCTTGCTTATCGTTAATGAAGAATAGTTTTGCCCAAAATCGTTTTGCTTTATAAATTTGTGCCGGTAACTGTTAAGTGGGTAATAATTCGAGAATGACAATCTAAGTTCAATGTACGATTCTTAAGTAATTTTACAGTAGTCTTGTTTGACTGTACCGAAAAACAAGGGAGGGACTATTAGTTGAAGCGTAACCTCAATTTTTCGATCCGTTCCCTGAAAGAAATGGAGGCTTTGGAAGAAAAAGTCTTAGCGCCTTATGCGTGCAAAAGCCAGGGTGCTCACCACAGCCGTCAGTTTGAGGAGCCGGAACATGGCTACCGGACTGCTTTTCAGAGGGACCGGGACCGCATTATTCATTCTCGCGCTTTTAGGCGGTTGAAGCACAAACGACAGGTGTTTCTCACATCTGAAAGCGATCATTACCGCACTCGTATTACTCACACTTTAGAGGTTTCTCAACTGTCGCGAACTATGGCCCGGGCTTTAGCATTGAATGAGGATTTGGTGGAAGCCATTGCATTAGGCCATGATTTGGGACACACCCCGTTTGGCCATCTGGGTGAAGTGATTCTGAATCAAATTATGGTCGGCGCAAAAACCTTTGCCGGTCAGCAAAACGCTAAGAACTTTGGTGGGTTCAAACACAACTATCAAAGCCTGCGCGTCGTGGATTGTTTAGAAAGGAAGTATGCATTTGAAGGATTGAATTTGACAGCTCCAGCGCGAGAAGGAATTCTAAAACATACAAGATTAAGAGGAGGAACGTTTCAATATCCGAATTTTAACTATGAGGGTATTCATTTCGAACAAGATTTTGCCACAACCCTTGAAGGCCAAGTGGTCGCTATCTGCGATGAAGTGGCGCAGAGAACCCATGATTTAGAAGATGGCATACGAGCTGGTCTAGTGGAGCTGCAACAAATTAGAGGACTGCAAATTGTTGGAGACATTGAAAAGAAACTTAGAATTGCAGACCTACTTGAAAAGGATAGCATTCTTTATCAAGGATTACTTATCCGTGGACTAATCAATTTGTTGGTTGATGATATAATTAGAATGACACTCAAAAACCTTTCGGCTTACTTTAAGCGTAGAGGGAAATTGCAAGATTTTGATGAAGAGCTTGTTTGCTTCAGTCCAGAAATAAATCCGCTTCAAAAAGAATTGAACCAATTCATATATAGAGAAATCATCGAATATTCTCGCGATACTTGGGCGGATGATCTTGGAGAAAAACTACTCTTTCGGCTTTTTGAAGCTTATTTGTTGTATCCCGATTTATTGCCTGACTATATCCTTGAAAGATATTTTCAAGAAAAAAACCAAAAATTTTCGATTGCACTCTTGAGCAATGCGGATAAAACATTAGAGATGCAGAAGGACGATCAATTTGTCAGGAGCATTTGTGACTACATTGCCGGGATGACGGATAATTTTGCGGTACACGAGGCCGAGCGTTTGTCCAGTATTGGCAAGATTCAAGTTCATGATCTTCGTCTGGATTTCGCCTTGGGCAGAAAGTCGGCGGCGAGTGACATCGGTGATAAATATTCAACCGAATTTTCTAGGTAAACACTGCTCTGAAACCGGACTTCAATTTTTTTACCATAGTTTTGTAAACAAAATTAATGAAGTAAGATTCAATCATTATTATTGGGTCAAGAGTCTTGAACATCAAAATACAAAATCTTTATTTTAAATATAAATCCTTGGGGGCAAGCTCGAAGTATGCTTTAGAAGACATCAGTTTAGACATAAATGAAGGAGAATTTTTGGCCCTGGTGGGTCCTTCGGGATCGGGTAAGACTACCCTCATGCAGCATCTTACCGGCCTATTAAAGCCTGAGAAAGGAACAATCTTAGTCGATGGCTTGGATATTTTCTCTAAGAAGTCCAGCTTAACTGAACTTCGTCGCAGAATCGGTTTGGTTTTTCAGTTTCCCGAAGCACAGCTTTTTGAACAGACAGTTTATGACGATGTGGCTTTTGGACCGCGAAATTTAGGACTGCCAGCCGAGGAGATTAATCTTAGGGTGAAGGAAGCTCTGACTAGCGTGGGATTGGATCCTGAAAAATATGAATGTCGTTCTCCTATCCATTTGAGTGAAGGCGAGAAAAGACGCGCCGCAATAGCCGGAATTATGGCCATGAAACCAGAATGCTTAGTATTGGATGAGCCGACAGCCGGACTGGACCCTAAGGGCATACGAGCTGTGACAAAAATACTGGAAGATTTCCATGCCCAGGGAAAATCTATCTTGCTAATCTCACACAATTTGGATTTGGTCAGTTCTTTGGTTGAGCGGATAGTTATCTTAAAGGAAGGCAAGATTTGTTTTGATGGGCTTAAGAGCGATCTCCTTAGAAACGATGAACTCTTGCAGTCGTTCGGATTGACTCTACCCAGGACACAGTATGTGGTGACAGCCTTGAGAAAAATGGGATGGTTAAGAACCACCGAACTTTATTCGCTCCAAGATATTAAGAAGGAATTGGAAAATAATCTGAAAGCAAACCATAAGGTTACCGAAGCTCTAAACAAACATGACGGAGAATCCTTACTGTGTGAAAGTGTTTCAAAATAAACCAGTGGACGAAAAATAACCGATTTTTACCTCAGTTTTTGAAGATTCTTTCTCACTTTTAGTCTACTGTTTATATTATTCACATCGTCTCAGCCAATCTTTTGCAAAATCGCAAACAATTATTATTAGATAGGTTACTTTTTCCCCGACCCGTAGGCTTGCCCCACTCAATAAGGCTAAATTACACGACTAATCTTTTAGCTGGCATGGTGTTTGCAAAATGGTACGTTAATTTTGTAACACGGGGCAGTGTTAATTCTATAAATTTAATCAACCAAAGAAGTTTGGCTCAATTTAGATCCACTTTCCAAGTAGCAGACAATATAACAGGAGAAAATTTTAAGATGTCCGTAGCAATGGTCGATAAACACTTTGATGAAGTCCGTGATCTCGAATTATTTGAACGCATAGTACGACGATCCATGTCTAATACACCGGAGCGGAACAATTCTGAAGAGCCTAATTGGGGCAAAAATTTTGGATTCGACTTTCATTATCCATTGGCTAGTCGCAGTCCTGAAATCCGAGAAATTTACAAATTAATTAAGAAGGTGGCTAAGAGCAATGCCTCCATCTTAATTCATGGTGAAACCGGTACGGGAAAGGAACTGGTGGCCAGTCTTATCCAGTTTATCAGCCATCGTGCAAATAAACCATTTGTTAAAGTCAATTGCGCAGCCTTGCCGGAAAACCTCTTAGAAAGCGAGCTCTTTGGCCATGAAAAGGGTGCATTTACGGGCGCCTATCAAACCCGCATAGGCAAGTTTGAACAAGCGGATGGCGGCACGTTGTTTCTAGATGAAATCGGGGACATGCACTTAGCGACTCAGGCTAAAATACTTCGCGTTTTGCAAGACCAAACCTTTAATCGATTAGGAGGCAATCGTACCATAGTGGTCGATGTGCGGATCATTGCTGCCACCAATAAAGACCTATTACAAGAAATCGAGCTGGGCAATTTTAGAGCCGATTTGTATTATCGACTAAATGTGGTTTCACTTCATATTCCACCCCTTCGAAAGCGCAAAGAGGACATTCTAATCATCGCTGAGTTTTTCCGAAGGAAGTTTTGCCAAGAACTGCGAATAGACGTACCGGGTTTCTGTGATGAAACCTTAGCCCTCCTTAAAAATCACTCGTGGCCTGGTAACATCCGAGAATTGAGAAATTTAATAGAGCGTGCGGTGCTGGTAGCAGAAGAGGGGAAGATAATCACACCCAAAGATTTAGCGATGTCGGGAAAGGATTATTTTGCGGCTGGCGGTAAGGACCGCCGTAAGCCTAGCGACGGAGAACTGATCAGCTTTAACACGCTTAATTTGGAAATTGTCGAGAAAGAGACTATACTCTGCGCTTTAGAAATGAGCAATTGGGTTCAGAAGGACGCGGCAAATTTATTAGGAATTTCGCCCAGAGCCCTTAATTACAAAATCAATCAACATAATATCACGCATCCTACCTGGAAAAAAAATAATTAGTGTTTGAACGAAAACTAGCATTGCTCCAGGTTTTCCTCGATTCTAACTAAG
>JBHIAW010000228.1:0-4135 GCA_046758765.1 bacterium | reverse complement strand
TCCTGCTTAAAACATGCAGGAATGACGACAGGCTGAATAGTTATAGTAAATCTCAAAATACTTACTGCTGTAAAGAACTCCTTTGTGTTGGAGTGATTGGACACATATTGCTCAGGCATTTCCTTTATCTCCCTTCGCATCAAGTCAGTTAATAACTCGAAACTGCTAAAGCCTGCAAAGGTTAAACTAACGCACAATTCAGCATGCTTCAAAAGGCTCTCAGAACTAGATTTCGTGCAGCGCCTTGGTAATTGGCAGCCGCGCTGCTTGGGCCGCCGGCAAAAGTCCACCTGCAATTCCAATAAGAATTGAGAACAGAAGCCCGGCGACCAGAATACCTGGCGTGGCGGCTAGTGAAAAAGAAACATTGCTCCAGGTTGTCACATTCATCGTCGTGAAAGAAACCCCATTAGCTAGAAGTGCTAATAGGCACCCGATTATACCTGCCATAATCGAGATCAAGACAGATTCGATTATAAAAGAGAAGAGGATAGCCCGCCGTGAAAATCCTAGAGCACGCAAGGTGGCTATCTCGCTCACGCGTCCTGCAACCGCAGCATACATGGTGTTCATCGCACCAAACAATGCACCAAAAGCTAATATAAATGCCACTGCTAGACCCATGGCCTGATAGAGTGTCGCCGTATGCGTTTGTTTTTCGAGATAAGACGTTTCAGGCAAGGCTTTTACCAGCAAACGCGGATCGTTTTCGAGTCTTCGTATTAATTCTTTGCTCTTTTCCATATCCGCTAATTTCACTGACACCGAGCTCAGACGGCTGCGATTAAAATCGCCCATAAGCACATTGAGATCCACCCAAATTTCCGATTCAAACTTGGTGCCCTTAGCCTCAAAGACCCCCACGATTAGCCAACGCCGGCGGCCGAATTGCAGCCGCTCGCCGACTTTGAGTCCGCCGAGCTCGCGAGCGCAACTTTTACCAATGATAATTTCCTCGGAACCCGAGTGCAGCATCCTGCCCTCAGAAATGTTCACCTGTTCATGAACCGAAAGGGCTATCGGTTCCACGCCACGGACATTTGTCCAGGTTTCGTTGCTGCCAAATTTGTTCGAAATGATGGGGTTGAGCAACAGTTCCGGTGATACGCATCGCACTCCCTTATCGTCAATCTTCACAGCCGGTAGTGTTATGATAATTGCGGCCATCTGGCGCGTCAAGCCGCTCTCTGATTCCCCTCGCACGCCTCTGCCGAGAACGAGCAGATTGTCCGGCGATCCTGCCGAGACTATGGTCTCCTTAAGTCCGTTAGCCAGAGACAGCACCAAGACAAAAATAGCAACAACCAAGGCGACCCCGAGTACGGTCAAGGTTGTTGTAACTTTGCGAACAACTATACTGCGCGCGTTGTATTTGAACGGAATGTTTTTCATCCAACTTTACGTAATGCACCAGCAATGGAGCGCTGTACCGCCAGTAATCCTGGCAAAACGCCACTGGCTGCGCCGATAACCAGCGCGATGAATAAACCTTCAACAATCGTTCTTTCTGTCACAACAAAAAAGGCACCTACGCCACCAAACGGCAGACGAATCCCGGTAAGCAGAAAATAGGCAATGGCACAACCAAGTACGCCGCCAAATAAAGCCATCAACATGGCCTCGCTTATGATCATCGCCAGCACTTGACTACGCCGGAACCCTAGGGTTTTGAGTAAGGCCACTTCAGATTTGCGTTCACGGACGGCCATTGCCATGGTGTTAGCAGCGATAACGATGATGGTGATTAAAATAGCTAGCATAAAACCGGAAATCACCTGCTGCAGATTTCCCAACGAGGTCACGAATCTGGCGATAAATTTGCTCATGGGCTCTGTGCGTGTTGGAGTTGTAGCATTGGCAAATTGGCGATCGATCTCGGCGCTTATGCGCGCCATGGAACCGAGGTCACTTGCTTTCAAATAGTACATCGAAACTTTATTGGGCCCGACCAAAAGTTCCCGTAGATAATCACGGTGCACATAGCCGGCATCGCCAAAGAGTCCTGGTGGACTCACGCCGACAATTCTTAAGGAAACATCGACGGGACCCCGCTCATGTAGCCGCAATATGATTTGATCGCCTATATGCCAGTTGAATCTTTCCATGTTGCCCTGACCCATGATGGCCGCCTTGCGTTCTCTGATAAAAGCTTGCCACGATTCATCGGAAATTTGCTGCAGGTCCGTCCACACTCGACGCGCCTCGGTTGGCTCGATTGCCGCGAACCGAACTTGTTCCTTGTCGCCTTTGACGGTTCCACCGTAAAAATTTGCTGGCATAACCGCTTCTACCCCTCGAATACCTTTAAGTTTTGACAGATAAGCTTCAGGAAGATTTTCGCTGAACGGCATGTAGCGATCCTGCACAACTAAAACCGGAGTCGCCGCAGCACTTTTCACGGTAGCGTCCATCACTGACATAACGGTACGAATGGTGCTGAACAGAAACAGCGCAACGGTAACGCTCAAAATAGTCAAGATGGTTCGGCGCTTGTTGCGCTTTATGTTTTTCCAGATGAGAAAGAAATATTTCATTCGGAAAAGTCTATTTCAGAAATTACAGTTGGACACAAATCTGTTTTGATGCGTATCATGTACCCGCCTAACGATCTTGCGACTCATCTGCCCCGAGGGATTTTGCACACAGAGCGTGATTAATAAAAAAGCTTTGGTAACCCACTGAATTTTGATAATTTCGCTTCGCCCTTTGGCTTCCGCTCCAGCCAAGAGTTAGGCATGTTGGTATTTCCTCTGGTTTTTCGTTATACCCGAAAACAACGCCAAAAAACCGACTATGTGTGCTGCTCCCTGCGATTCATCGACATCTCATTGATTTTCGCTCAATAGCGATTGCAGGTGATTTCTAACTCTTGAGGCATAATCTGGCGGCAGCTGGGGATCATCCCGGCTTAGCTCGATAACACGCTCCCAATATTCTTTCGCCTTGTCTTTCCAGATTTCTGCTCTCGACGCATCCTGACTCATAAGCCCCTCGCACACAAGGGCTGCATCATTAGCAGCTGCTGTGTAGTTTGGGGCAATTGCTAACGCCGCTTCGTGTTTCCCTAGTGCTTCTTCTAGTCTTCCCTTGTGATGAAGAACATTTCCCATTCCATTCAGCGCGTCTGGATTCTCGTGCTCGATGCCGAGCACCTTCTCAAAAACTCTTCCCGCCTCTCGCCAGTTCGTTTCCGACATTGATGGATCTCTTCCTTCATAAATCTGTCCAAGGGATTTATATACATAGCCTATTAGCACAAGTGTTTTGAGGTCGGCATTGGGTGGCAAGCTATTCGTAAGTTCTGTCGCCTTCTTTAGAGCTAATTCTGCCGCCTGCAGTTCTCGGTCCATTAGGTGATTCATTACGGCGGATTGGTAAAGTTGAAGTAGGAGATTAAAGGCACTTATATTGTCTTTGTCTACTTGGAGCGCTGCCTTAAGATATTTCTCAGATCGAACAAAATCTCTCTGATTAAAAGCAATTAGTGCGAAATTGTAGAAAGCTCGTGAGCTGATGTGGGGAGCTACGAATAATTTGGATTTTCCCGGCTGCACTTTGCTCATCTCGCTTTGTAAGCGTACTAAGCGCTCTTGCTCTTCCGCACTAAACCGCTTCCGAGGAGCATCGGATGTAGGTTCTATGCCAACAGCCAAATCAGAGCTATCCTTGTCGACCCGAAGGCTCCTAGAATCTTGGTAGAATTGAAGTACTGCGAGTAATACCGGTGGAATAGCAATTAGATAGAATAACCAAGCTGGGAGCTGTTCGACTGCAAAAACGTCTTTAAAGGCACCCGAGAGGGCGATTACCAAACCAAGAATTAGCAACGCGATAGATAACCATTTGAGACTGTTCAATACCTTTAACTTCATAAGAAACAATAGCCAAAAAGGGCGTTTTAAAAAAGTTACCCCCATTTTGGGGCTATTTTAGGCCTATTTTAGGTAATTTTCGGCAAAAAGTACGAAAGTTACCCCCATGCTCAAAAGTTTGGCATGGTAAAGTTACCCCCACATTTCAGGGGAGAATCAAGCCTAAATTTGTTCTTTGACAATTAGCTAACTTTTTTTTGAATAATTAGTTGCTACTCCTAAAGAGTTTGCTTTGATTATTGAACAGTAAATTCAAATAATCT
>JBHIAW010000227.1:0-4198 GCA_046758765.1 bacterium | reverse complement strand
AAGTTTCAACCAAAGTAAACAAAGAAGGAGTTCGATATGAGCGCTCCAAGTATTTTTAACGACGTCCTGGGACCTGTTATGCGCGGTCCTTCAAGCTCACACTGCGCCGCTTCCCTTCGTATTGGTCGGATTTGCCGGGATTTGATGGACGGTATTATCAAAGAAGCCCTGGTTGAATTCGATCCGAACGGTTCGCTGGCAACAACTCATGAAAGCCAGGGTTCAGACATGGGACTCTTTGGCGGATTTCTGGGCTGGGAGGCGGATGATGAACGGTTACCCGAATACCAAAAAGCGATTCAGGAAGCGGGTATCGATATAAAAATAGCCATTCATGATATCGGAGCAGAGCATCCGAACACTTATAAAATCACGTTGAAAAATCGCCACGAAAGCCATGAGCTCACGGCGTTGTCTGTCGGCGGAGGGATGATTGAAATCGTCGCCATTGATGGTGCATCGGTAAGCATTGGTGGAGATTATTTTGAAACCCTGATTTACGTCACCTCTTTTGCAGGAATTCGAGAGTATTTGAGCGCGAGAGTCAAAGCAGATGAGATCAACATTTGTCGTGGTAAAGAAAATTTTATAGAAATCAAAGCACAGGCCTTTCCGGACGACGAAATTCTGGCCGAGTTGTCTGATATGCAGCATGTGCTTCTTATCAAAAAGCTGACCCCCGTGTTACCTGTCTTGTCGCACAAAAACATGAAAGTCCCGTTTCTGACGTGTGATGAAATGCTGGAATACAATCGTGATAAGAACCTTGCCCTGTGGCAATTAGCCGTACATTATGAAGCTGCACGCGGCCGTTTGACGCACGAGGAAGTGTTTGTTAAAATGCAAGAGATTGTCGCCATTATGCGAGCTGCTGTTGATACGGGGTTAAAGGGCACGGCATACGAAGATCGGATTCTCGGGTGCCAGTCGGTCAATTTTAAAGATCGGTTGGAAAAAAAGAAACTAATCGATGGCGATGTTTTAAACCGGATAATCTTGTTTGTAACCGCAATCATGGAAGTGAAAAGTTCTATGGGTGTGATTGTAGCCGCCCCAACGGCTGGTTCGTGCGGCGCGCTGCCGGGCGCCATTCTTGGCGTCGCATCGGCAATGAACCTTTCTGATGAAGAGATCGTCAAAGCGATGTTAGCGGCAGGAATGATTGGCGTCTTTATTTCGGCACACGCGACCTTTGCCGCGGAAGTCGGTGGCTGCCAGGCAGAATGCGGCTCCGCGGCTGGCATGGCAGCAGCCGGTCTGGTGGCCATGGCTGGCGGAAATCTGGCGCAATCGCTTTCGGCGGCGTCGTTTGCCCTGCAGAATTCCTTCGGCATGATTTGTGATCCGGTGGCGAATCGTGTTGAAGCGCCATGCCTTGGAAAAAATGTTCTAGCTGCCAGTAATGCGCTGTCGTGTGCCAACATGGCTCTGGCAGATTACGATCATCTCATTCCCCTCGATGAAGTTATCGAGGCCATGAATAAGGTGGGCAACAGTATTCCAAATGACCTGTGCTGTACTGCGCTTGGCGGACTTTCGATTACAAAAACTTCGACGCAAATTGAAGAAAAGCTACGGGCAAATAAAAAATCGGATTCACAAGTCGGTTTGGCGGCAGGAAGATTCAAAATTTGTTAACAAAGAATAAGTACCATCCCCTCGAATTACTAAACTTTAAGATTATGAGAACACAAATTTTTTACAAACAAAGCAAGTTTTTCAGCAAATGACAGCGAAGCGAAATGACAACGTAAGTGTTGGTCATATGCCTTCGGCGTCATTTGCCTCTGGCGTCATTAGGTCATTTTGGTGACTTGAATGACGGCGAAGCCAAATGACAACCAATTCTCTCGTCGGTTTGAGGCGTAGCTTCGCTAGATATTTAAGGATTAATGATGAAACGATTCTTGTTCGTGCTTAGCTTTTGTCTTTTGCCGTTTTCTTCCCCGGCTCAAGATCATTCTCTCTTAACTGTGGAGCGAATTTTCAGCAGCGATGAGTTCGCAGCGAAAAGATTTGGTCCGGCGCGTTGGCTCGAAAAAGGTGCAGGTTATACCACGCTGGAACCGTCGAAGACTATTGAAAATGGTACTGACATTGTTCGGTACGATACGCGCAGCGGTCAGCGGGAAATTCTGGTTGGCGCGGAAAAGCTCATTCCGGGCGACGCAAAATATCCACTGGAAATTGCAGATTACCAGTGGTCAAATGATAAGAAAAACCTGCTCATTTTCACGAACACAAAAAAAGTCTGGCGCTACCATACCCGGGGCGATTACTGGGTTCTCAACCTGCAAACCTGGAAACTCAAGAAGCTTGGCGGACCTGCCAAACCCTCGACATTGATGTTCGCCAAATTTGCCCCGGATGGTCGCAGGGTGTCTTATGTTAGAGAAAAAAATATCTATGTAGAAGACATTACAAGTGGAAAAATTGTACAGCTTACTTTCGATGGCCTCGGCAACATTATCAACGGGACCTCTGATTGGGTCTATGAAGAAGAGTTTGGCCTGCGTGATGGATTTCGATGGAGCCCCGACAGCCGTCATATTGCTTACTGGCATTTTGATGCAAACGGCATCGGAACTTTTTACATGATCAACAATACCGACAGCTTGTATCCGAAACTGATTCCTTTGCAATATCCAAAAGTTGGCACCACGAATTCGGCTTGCAGCGTTGGCGTGGTCAGTGCGGAAGGGGGAGAAACGACCTGGTTCAAGGTTCCCGGAGATGCCCGCAATCATTATATTCCCAAAATGGAGTGGGCCGCTTCTTCAGAGGAAGTGGTTATTCAACAGTTGAACCGGCTGCAGAACACCAACAAAGTCATGCTGGGAAAAATTTCAGACGGTTCCGTGACCACCATTCTAACAGAAAAGGATGATGCCTGGCTCGATGTCAACGATGATCTTAAGTGGTTTGATCATGGTCGGCAATTTACCTGGCTCAGCGAACGCGACGGCTGGCGGCATCTCTACATCGTCTCTCGAAATGGCGAAAAGGTTAAATTATTAACGCCAGGAGAATATGACATTGTCACCATTCAAAAAATTGATACCGCTTCGGGTTGGGTGTACTTCATTGCATCACCGGACAATCCGACGCAGCGCTATTTGTACAGGGTAAATCTGGATGGCGACGGCAAAGCCGAACGTTTAACCCCGCAGGATCAACCAGGCACCCATTCCTACCAAATCGCTCCCGGGGGGAGATTGGCTTTTCATACCTATTCAACATTTGATACGCCGCCGGTGGTTTCGCTCATCAGCCTTCCCGGACATGAGCAGGTCAGGATTCTGGAAAGCAATTCGGCGCTTCACAAGAAAGTGGCAGAACTTGACAAACAGCCAACAGAATTTTTCCGCGTAAAAATCGAAGATGACGTTGAACTTGACGCCTGGTTCATAAAACCGCCTGACTTCGATCCTTCCAAGAAGTACCCTCTGTTTTTCTATGTTTATGGTGAACCTGCCGGTCAAACCGTCTTGGACAAATGGTTTGGCCATCGGACTTTATGGCATCATTTGATCGCTCAGCAAGGGTATCTGGTGATGAGTGTCGACAATCGTGGCACGCCGGCACCGCGCGGCCGGGATTGGCGTAAGAGTATTTATCGCCAGATCGGAATTCTTGCGTCTCAAGATCAGGCGGCTGCGGCGAAAGCCATTATCAAAACCAGAACTTATGTTGATAAAGATAGAATCGGAATCTGGGGTTGGAGCGGCGGCGGACAGATGACGCTGAACATGCTGTTTCGCTATCCGGAGATTTATCACACGGGTATCGCGGTCTCATTTGTCAGCGATCAACGCTTGTATGACACTATTTATCAAGAACGGTATATGGGATTGCCTGATGATAATGAAGCCGGTTACACCAATGGGTCTCCAATAACATTTGCTCACAGACTGAAGGGGAATCTGCTCATAATTCACGGAACAGGCGATGATAATGTACACTATCAAAGTTTCGAACGAATGGTCAATGAACTGATAAAGCACAACAAAAAATTTACGATGATGTCGTATCCGAATCGTTCGCATAGTTTGTCAGAGGGAGAAAATACTAAGCGACACCTTTATGAGCTGATGTTGTCATATTTAATGGAAAACTTACCGCCTGGTGCAAAGTCGAAGGCTCACTAATTGAGAGGTGAACTGGATGATTCGGCAATCAAAAATAAAGTATGCCATTT
>JBHIAW010000226.1:0-4199 GCA_046758765.1 bacterium | reverse complement strand
TCGGCATAGGACGGGTAGCAGAAGCCATAAAAACGCTGGGAGTATGGCCCTAATCGAATCTCATTTGGAGAGACAACATCATGCCTATACTATCAAGCAGGGAAAGTGAAAAAGAAGGAATCATGCACGCAGCCAAACTAATGCTCATCTCGGCGCGAACTGCACCAAAAAGTGGCGGCGTAGACGACATACTAACAGCAATCGTTTCTGAAGCTGAAAAAGAACAGCTAGCCCTTGAAATGGAGAAGATGGCAGAGGAGAGGAAAATCGTGGGCTTCAAACGTGATGCAAAAAACGTAAGAGACTCAGAACTCGTAGTGCTCATCGGCGTTAGAGGAACCGAAAAATTCGGGTTAAACTGCGGCGCATGCAGCTACGCCAACTGCGAAATATTCGAAAAAACAGAGAAAAAGAGTGGACAAGACTTCACGGGACCCACATGCATTTACAAGTCCCTCGACCTCGGCATAGCCTTAGGCTCAGCAGTAAAAACAGCCAGCATGCTTAACGTTGACAACCGGATAATGTACCGTATCGGGACAGCCGCAAAAAGACTAAATCAGCTTCCAGAGGCTCCATAAAAAACACAATGGAAAATAGAATACTAAAAGTGTGACAAAAATAATTAAAAAAAAGACTTTGATTCTGAAACCATCGCGCTTAGTGTTTGCTTCATTTTGCTTGATATTCATCTCAGCTGAGCTAACATTAATCACTTCGCGTACATCATTCACGGATACGCTTGCCATTGTTACCTCTGGCCTCCTTGCGTCTTACTCAAAATGTGCTGGAAGGTTTTGACGCGGTTTTCAAACGCCGTGATTATGTCGTCGAAAATAATGTCCTGTACGTCCTTGGGAAATTGAGCCAGCGCTTGTATAATCTCTTTGCTAAGTTTTCGTCTCATATCACCCGCTCCCCACGATGACAATGTCAAAGCTGAAGACGTCTATTCCAGAAATCGCCGGGTCCACAACCAAGGTGAAGATAGCCTCAACGAACCCGCCTACTGCAACAGACTTCCCATCATAGTCCCAAGTGAGCGCTATGAAATTGGATGCGTTCACCGGACTCCAATTGTCTGTAGTCAAAACGAGCATGATCGGGACGTTAGACTCATTCTCAATGTACGCAGTATAGTTCTTTTCTTCTCTTGGCTCCAAAATGCCCCAGTTGATTTCAGTTAACGGAACCGTTAGCGTGGGATCCTGGTACACGCCAACGCCGACGGCTTTGATTGCAGCTTGATTGTTAATGCGGCGACTACGCTCCATGATTGCACCAACAAGAAAACCAGCAGAGAAGCTAACTGCTATAGCAATAGCAACAGCTGCAATCAACGCTGTCCTCACGAATGTGGCCCCAAAGGAAAAAGCGCAAAGAGCCAGATTTATGGAATTTTGGCGGAAAAAAACATGTTAAAAAAACTGTGTCCAAAAATAATGCGCGCGCTGGCTTTTCACTGATCTTGTCCAGGCTTGGTTCCGAGGAAAAGTAGTTGGAGACTCAACAAGACCCCGATGACGCTGAGTGGGGAAGAAGACATCCCAGCCAAAACTGCAGAGGCCACGCTGAGACGGATAATGATAGGCTTTCTTGTCTTGCACAGAGGTTTAAGCAGGATTGACGATGAAACGAAAGCAGTTATGGCCAGAAGCACTAACGAGAGAGAAAGTTCAACTGGATAGAAGAATTCGTAGGAAGATCCCCACACAATGGCTGATGTTAAGACGTAGCCAAAAAGTGGGCGAAGACTTCTGGCGTAAATTATGATGATGACTGGTAGAAAAACCAAAATAGAATGCCCAGCTAATCTGTGCCAACCCTTAACATGACAAACAAACAGTGTCCAAGCTGCTAAACTTGTGAAGGAAACAAGAAGAGTAGGTGTATACGCGAAAACCCAGCTGAGAAAAGGCGGCAGGTCAAAGCCGAAAAAATAAGAAAAATCCACACCCTTGAACAAATGCAGAGCAAAAGATAACCCAAACACCATGTTTATCACAAGATACAGAGTTTCAAAGCGAACACTCAACTTCAACTCTTTGCTTCTTAATGAAAGCATTACCAACCACACCACATAAAGAAGAATAACTGTTGGTATGTAGAAGATTTCAGAAGAGCGCAGCTTTCCAAACCAGATAATGAGGATTAAGGTCGCCAGAACTGCTTGACCACTCAATAAAAAAAGAGTTCTTCCTCCAAAATAGGGCATTTTGGTGACGAGAACATAATAAAAAACTGCAGCGATGATGAATGGCAATGTGCCTAAGAATTGCTCTACATAAAAAACAGTTTTTGGGGTTTGCCCCTGCATCGAAACCAAAAACCCTAATGTGGGTGTCGCAAAATTCAATGCAAGCAACACAAACACGAAGATGCTGAGAAATTCGATACTGGAGAAAGTGTCCAACTTGGTCAAGCTTATCATCTCTTAATTGAAGACTTCTGGGAATCTCTGGCTTTTATAGAATATGATTTTGGGAACTTTTAGACAAGCCTATATGCGTGAGCGTCGAATTAAGAAGCTCCAAAATCGCCATATGTAAATCGTCAAAAGTTTGGCTGCCTTGAACATTAATCCAACGCCAAATACGGTTATCATACTTGCACACATTTTACACTTCCCTTCTTTCACCCTATGCTCGCTATTCTTTTCCTACATTCGTACGTTCTTCGTTAATTATCGCTTATATCAGTTAGATAGAATCAGAAAAAATGAAGTTTAGATGGAATAAAATTTATTAGTAGGAAAATCGTTATGAACAGTCTCTCAATTAGTAAAGAGAGGAAGAGAGATATGGCTCGTAAACGAAGCAGTTCATCATGGAGAACAGCCGTTTTCTTTGTAGGTATCGCGATCTTTGCAACACTGATATTTTCGCTTCTTTTACCAGCGAGAGCATCGGTAGCTGTAACCGTTCCATATAGCACCACACCAGTGGCTGACGGCGACTTGGACGGAGACCCCAGCACTGGCGCTTGGAGTGACGCATCCTCTTACGCCATACCCTTGGAAAACGGAGCGGGTCCTCCATATGGAACCGCTACGTTATATGTGAAACACGATGGCACTTATGTTTACTATAGAATCGATGGTTCCGTCGATGTTGCGTGGGTTTCTGCTGCGGTAGATCATTTCTGGGTTGGCATAGTCGTTTCTGACAGTGGAACATCACATCACGGTGGAGGAGCAACATGGGATGGAACATTCCTCGGCGAATCCAACTATTCTCCGGAACCCACATATCCCCCTACTCCAGTTGACACATATGGATTCGGCAAACCTCCTGCTAAAGATGCCAGCCAAGATGCCTTAGGCGCCATGCAGTATTCTGGTCCAGCGGCGCCCTTCAGCTTCACCGCAGAATGGAAGAAGGCCTTAAACACAGGCGACGCTGACGACATAGCGCTCGTAGCTGATGGAGCAACCACCTACAACTTTTTCGTCACGACAGACTCAAACGGTAAAGGCAGTGCGGGAGGGACGATTGACCATAACGTAATGACAAATCTAAACACCATGAAAATTGCGCGTGCGCATATTCCCGGCGACACAGACCTCGACGGCGATGTCGACCTCGACGACCTATACAATGTGTTAATAGCCTACGGCATGACAATAGAAGATGCAATGGCAACGTATGGAGTTCCCCCAGGAACCGACATCGACGGAGACGGTTGGATCGACTTGGACGATCTCTATGAAGTGCTTTGGAATTACGGTGCCTGAGTGAAAACGAAACCAAACTTTATGCGCGCGCTAATTCAGAATTTCTAAGAGCTTTTCTCCTTTCTCTGTGATTTTGTAGATGCCTCGGCTGACTCGTTCTACGTAGCCGTTTGGAAGCAGATAGCCGTAAAACTGCTTTCTGAATGTGTTGGATGTTGCGAAGCTTAGGTATGTGGCCACGGTTTTCTTCTCAATGTCAGTGTAATGCACATAGCCTTTTTGGATGAATTGTAGAATGGCTTTGCGAAGTTGGTCTCTCTCGGGGTCCTTCATGATAATCTTACTTCCTGTGGCTTGGCTACTGAGTGATAGTTGCATATGGGGCATCGGCGTATGATTTGCATTGGATGTTCAAGGTCTCCCCAGGCTGTGCCGCCCAACACGAACAAACCGCGATATCCGCAGGTCGTGAACGGCACATCCTTTCACCGCATTTTGGCGCGCGCTCTTTTTTCAGAATTATGCG
>JBHIAW010000225.1:0-4217 GCA_046758765.1 bacterium | reverse complement strand
ATTATTGTTTGCTTCTAATCATAAAATTTTATAATATTAAGGTGACTATTCAGACCGTCATTCCCGAACGCTTTCATCGGGAATCCATAAGTCATGCGATCTCCATACTGTTTTGAATGTCAGTATAACATGGATTCCTGCTTAAAACATGCAGCAATGACGACAGGCTGAATAGTTATATATAAAGTAATAGTTTTAAGCCTGTCTGATAAATTTAGCTGATACATTGTGGCTTATGATATTTATTTGACTCTTTATTGAAAGGACTGAATGGCCATTCTCCACAAATCTAAGCGTCTCAAGAAAGAGCTGACGCTTTTTAACATCTACGCCCTTGCCACGGGTGCTACCCTCAGTTCAGGATTTTTTCTGTTACCTGGACTGGCAGCAGCTCAGGCGGGACCGGCGGTGACTCTTAGTTATCTGATTGCTGCGCTTCATCTCATACCAGCCGTATTTAGCATGGCCGAGCTATCCACAGCTATGCCTCGAGCCGGCGGAATATACTATTTCTTAGATCGCAGCATGGGGCCGCTTATGGGTACCATTGGTGGGTTAGGAACCTGGTTAGCGCTTATTTTGAAAACCGCTTTTGCCCTCATCGGCATGGGGGCTTATGTGGGTTTGTTTCTACCAGAAATTCCAATCATACCCTTAGCAATTGGATTTGCCGTCTTATTTGGTATCCTCAATTTATTTGGTGCCAAAAAAACCGGTGGATTTCAGGTGATATTGGTCATTGGACTTTTATTCATTCTTTTTGGATTTACTGGACATGGTATGTTTCATCTGAAAGCTAAACACTTCTCAGGGTATTTCACTCAGGGATTCAATGCTATTTATGGCACGGCTGGATTGGTCTACATCAGCTATGTCGGATTGACCAATATTGCGAGTGTTTCCGAAGAAGTCAAGAATCCTGAAAAAAACCTACCGCTGGGTATGTTATTGGCGCTGGTGACGGCAATCATAATTTATGGATTCGGCACCATCGTGATGGTGGGAGTGCTTCCCCTGGCAGATTTTTACAATGACCTGACTCCTGTGGCCTCCACCGCCAAAACACTCATCGGATCGTGGGGAGCAGCGCTGATGTCTATTGCAGCCGTGTTAGCATTTTTTTCCGTGGCTAATGCTGCCATACTCAGCGCCTCACGCTATCCCCTGGCTATGAGTCGTGACCATTTGACACCGCGGTTGTTTCGAGCACTCAGCAAACACCAGACGCCAAGTTTCGCCATCTACCTAACCATCGGGCTCATTATTGTATGCCTAACCCTCTTCGATCCGACAAAAATAGCCAAATTAGCCAGCGCCTTTCAATTACTGCTGTTTGCTTTAAGTTGTTTGGCTGTGATTATTATGAGAGAGAGTCAGATTGAATCTTATGACCCGGGTTATCGCTCTCCGCTTTATCCCTGGATGCAAATTATTGGCGTCATAGCTCCTTTTTGGCTTATTGTAGAAATGGGATGGTGGCCTTTGATGTTCACACTCGGCTTAATTCTAGTGGGTACGATTTGGTATTATTTTTATGCCCGTGAAAATGTGGAACGGGATGGGGCCATATATCATCTTTTTGCAAGACTTGGAGAACGGCGTTATGAAGGACTCGATCGCGAATTAAGAGGCATACTTCAAGAAAAGGGCCTCCGTGAAGAAGACCCTTTTGATGTGGTGATAGCCCGGGCCAGTCTAATTGATTTGTCCCAAGAGGTTACATTTGAAGAAGTGGTGCATCATGCTGCGGTCCAACTATCTCAGCGTTTACCTGCTTCGATAGAATTGTTAACCGAGAGTTTCACGCAGGGAACCAGAGTTGGCGCCACGCCTGTATCGCATGGGATAGCTCTGCCCCATCTCCGACTCTCTGATATCAAACATCCTGAGATGGTCATGATTCGCGCTAAACAAGGGGTTAGGGTTGATGTCGATGATGAATTCTTGGGCGAGCATGCCTCGGACAAACCCGTGTATGCGTTTTTCTTTCTTGTGAGTCCGGAGGATGATCCAGGTCAGCATCTGCGGATACTTGCCCAAATTGCTGGTCAAGTAGATTATGATAGATTTATGAAACATTGGCTTAACGCCAGAAATGAGCATGAAATAAAGGAGATACTTCACCGCGATGAACATTTCCTTTCTTTAAGACTATCCACCCATACAAAAACTGCTTCAATGATTGGCTGCGCAATTCGCGATCTACGCATGCCTAAAGGCAGCCTGATAGCTATAATTCATCGCGGCGGGGACATCATTATTCCAAGAGGGCGTACCGTTTTGAAAGAAGGGGATCGCTTAACGGTCATTGGAGAACCTCTGGGAATTCAAAAACTCAACAGAATGTATGGTGAGGAATACTAAGCATGTTTTGCTTGTAAGTGCAAATAATCATCCACTCCCTGCACTGAAATCTTATTCTCAGCCGAAAATTGTTCGTAGAAAGCTTTTTGCTTGCCCTCTAATTCTCTATCAAACTTTACTTCTATCAAAGTATCGTCAAAATAAAAATCCAGTTCCAGACCATTCTTGTAAATGTAGCAGGGATTTCTTTGTTTGATTTTTAGATATACGAGATTCTCAAATACAGCCCCCTTGTCCCGATACCCGGTAATATGATTTCGAATACCCACATCGGCGGCGTACATTTTTTTGGGCGCGCGAATCCGTTCATTTAGCTTACCGCATCTTTCAATAGTATAAATTAGAAAGGTTTGGACAAAATAATCCACATAGCGTCGGACAGTATCCGGCGATAGTCCAATGGTTTTTGCAATTTTGTTGATGCTGATTTGTTTGCCAGCACGTTCCATAAGTAAGCGAAACAAATCCTTAATTCCGGCCAGATCTCGAACCCCATAATAGGCCAGAATATCTTTGTAAATAATATTGTCAATGAGATTGTCAATATAGCTGATATCGTCTGTCAACACGTATTCCGGTATTCCCCCAATTTGCATATATTGCTCAAAATAGCTTTCAATCAAGTATTTTTCTGCAGCTTTTGTTTGAAGTCCTTTAAAAGTTAAAAATTCGGAGAAATCAAGGGGTAAGATTTCCAGAATTCGTGCTCTTCCGGTTAAAAATGCCCGGGTGTCCCTTAAAATTGACGTTGATGAAGAAGATGCGAAAATCTTAACATTTTCTTGGTCATACAAATTTTTTAATTCCTGATGCACGTTTTTCCGATAGGCCACTTCATCAAAAAACAAATACAGCTTAACAGTCAATGGGAGACTGTGAATTTTGCGATACTCACGGATAATATCAGCAATCAAATATTTTTCCAGTGGCAGGGAATCCAAAGATGTATAAAAAATATATTTCGCTTCAATGGTTTTCAGGAGCTCAGCAATAAACAATTTTATCAGAGATGTTTTGCCAACCCGCCGCAAGCCGGTAATTAGTAGGATGTCTTTGTTATTTAGATTCTTCTGCAAAAAATCGGAGTAGGTGGGCCTGGGAATGAATTGCGCTTGGAATTCCCTCTCCCACCAGGGATTAAATTTAAAAAGTTCTTCGGTTATATCAATCATGAATTGTCCAATGAATCGGTCAGTATCGTATAAAAACTGCCAATATTATACGATACTATCGTATAAAAATCAAGTGTTTTTTATGTATTTCTCTAAATGTTTGATTTGTTTACCTTTTAATATTCCTTTAACCTCCCGAAGGTTGGGAACCTTCGGGAGGTTTGGGTCTGACAAAACCAAGATCAGAAGGCTTCGAAAAAACTAATATAAAACTGAGAAGAGTCTTGGCCGTAGCCAAAATCTACTCTCAAATTGATGCTCTCGTCGCGAACAAACAAATACCGTATCCCCCATCCAACGGATTGTTTGAAATTTCCCACTTCAAAATTTGTTATTTTGTCCGTCACATCTCCAAACCCCACAAAGCCAACGACGCCGAACCGCCACCAGACGGGCAGGCGATATTCCACCTGCATAGCCAGCAAATTTTTGTCGATGTAACGACTTTCGACATATCCCCGCAAGATGCCTCCCAATTGAGATAACAACTGGAAAGGTGGGTCACCCGTTCTAATCGTCATGACCCCCTGAAAAGCCAGCACATGAGAAGAAAACAAGGGGAGATATTTTGCAAAACCCAGGCTGTGCTCTGTGAAATCAAAATCGCTTCCTATAGCGCTGTTGTACAGAGTTATCGAGAATCCATAGACCCCTCCGGATGTGGGGTAGAAAATATTGTTG
>JBHIAW010000224.1:0-4221 GCA_046758765.1 bacterium | reverse complement strand
CCCCAGGTACAGAGTCGGGTCCTTATCCTTCCTTCCCCTATGACAAAAGCGATGGGTTTATGTCAAGCTCCAACGACCGCCGCAGCTACTTTTTCACCACCGAATTTACTTATCATGACTTGAGGCCTGATCCAGTTAAAAGTTTTATGTTCAAATGGGAATCGCAATTTGTCCACCGCAGTAAGTTGTCATTTGACCTTTCGGTTTACGAGGAAGATGTCGGCTTGAGCAAAGACCACCTTTCTATTTACGGAATACGCTACGGATACGCCCTATATCGTACTCCTCAGTTCATTGTTAATCTCGAAGGCGGTTTTAGAGGCTTTCAGAGGAATAAGGTACATGGGGGTGTCGAGATAGCCATAGATGCCCAACTTTTTCCTAAAAAGCCTTTGATAATAGAAACCGAAATAGCCGCAGCTTATATCAGCAACGGTGCTCTTTATACAGTAGAGTCCAGTGCTGGCATTCTTCTGGGACGGTTTGAAATCTTAGGCGGCCTGCGCCTGCTTAAATCGAAAGACAGCATTCTAGATGGCTATAGGGTTGGATTGAGGATTTGGTATTAACTTGATTTTTCTCCTTTCGGATGTCCTTATTTCCTCATCGTCTAAATATCTTCTAACAGACTTACGAAAGTTGTACAAGGAAGTTGGCAGAAAACCTACTATTCCGCTCCGATGGGCGTCCTCACCCAACATAAAGACAACCACCAAAGACGCAGGCAAGGACCTACGCATTTATATTTTGGAATCTTTTATGGAAAATAACTAACACTAAGGTTGTGCCCGGGTTCATTTTCAAAATAATCAAATACGTTTATGATAATTTCATCCTTCCGGCTGTAGAAATTTTGATACAATTCCGCAATAGGTCGCAAATTGAAAGCAACAGTGGTATGAATCAACGCCTTGCAAGCATCACCGTTACTATTGTGCTGGAAATAAAGATTGGCCTGGACCGGGAAGGATTCAAGAAAGGCCGCGGGGCTCATAAACAACTTATATTCATGGTCCTTACAGCCGCCTCCGTGTGTTATGTCTATCTTAATGATATCGCCCACAAGCTCCATACTTTTTAGAGAAAATGGGTCCAGCAGCAAGGTTGCTGGGTGCTGGTCAGTAATGATGACGAAATCGGGATTTTGCACAGGTCCATTTGGGTTTTTGCAGGCCAAAAGAAAAAGCCACAAGATAGTGGCACACAAAAATAGTCTTAAACGCATCATGTTTTCTACTTGCCTGTAAGAATTCGATTAAAAGGTTCGTAGAGATGCCATCCTTTGAAAAGATGGCATCTCTACAGCGAGGTATTACTCAGGAGTTCTCACTCCAAATCGGCTCTACGATTTTTCCAATAAACAGAATCGTCTGTGAATGATTTTCTCTAATCACGAATACAAATGGGCGATCAACACGCATAGGTATAGCTGATGGTCCTATTGATGTTATGCCAACTTCAACGGAAGTCACCGCAGCAGCCTCGGTGCCCTCCTCGTTGACTTCTACAAATGTTTTATGTTTTACTTTGCTAATATACACATTCTCTGGTCCGGTATACATTTTAGTGAAGTCAGCCTGATACGGTTCAAACGCGATGGCCATTCCCATTGCTTTAAGAATTTCTTTCAGGGGAATTTCATATTCAAGTTTAAATTTGGGAAAGGACAAAGCTACTGATTGCTCAGATAAACTATCCATCCATTGACTCCAGTTTTCTTGGTTGATCTCCGTAATCAAAGAATCGATGTCCACTTGAGGTTTTGGCAGCAAAATTGTCATACTGAATAAAGCGTCGCCATAGGGCAAATCAACCGCTTGAAATAGCTCGTTTTCGAAATAGGGTAAATCGCCAGTTAACTTCATCATTTTGCAGGTTTTCTGAGAACCATCAGGCAAAGTAAACAAATCATCTTGCGTTAAGTCCTTGTCAAATTCAAAAGTCCAGGTGCCTTTAAAATAGATCGCATTAATGAGAAACATCACAATCTCGGAATCAATCCTATCCACAATTTCTTTAATTTTGCCATTGGTATTCTCTTCAACCCAGGCGTTAATGATATTAACCGAATTGGGATCATTAAAATCAAGCGCTTGCACAAGCGCATCAAAATACGTTTTATTGAGATTGATGAATTCTTGCTCGAAAGTAATTTCCTGACGACACCAAATGGAATTGGCGATCTGAAAGATCACTTTGGGATCGAGATTGGTAAGCAATTCAATCAAGCTTTTGTAAGATTGATTGATTTCTTCGGTGGTCATACCAGCGAGTTCGAGGGTTTGCTCCATGGCTGCTTTGGTTTCACCGTTGGCCCCGTTGAGCGTCATGCCCAGCGCCATCGAGACGCTCAGTGGTGAAATGAAAACATTTTTGTCCTTTTCTTCTTTAATGATTTCTTTGAAAAGCTTTAAGCCAAATTTGTTGTCCGATTCTACCAGGCTCTTTTCGAGTGCGGTTAAATCACGCGCTTCGGGCGAAACGGGGTTATGTGCACAGCGGGTAAATATGAGTCCCACACAAATTACAAGAAAATAATTGAGTATTTTCAATTGAACCACCTCCTAGTTTGATCTTGAATTCTCTCAGCTAAAATTGAACGATTGTTTATTCCCGAACTAGTTTAATTATTTTATTTTTCCATTTAATCATTTCTTTCAATTGGAGTGTAAGAATCGGTTCGAAGAAGGGATTTTTACATTGAACATTACGTTGCAAAAATACGCTACGCTGATTTTTACACTCCATTTAGTCGACAGCCTTCGGTCTTTTGACTTTTAATGAATTTCGACTGAGCTTCAAATATTTTATTTTACCCTGATTATTTGGATCAAATCAACAAGCATGGCGCTGGCTACGAAGCCTCCAGAACTAAGTGTTAATTTCATTCTATAATTTGCAGGACAGAATAAAGTGTTCTCGGATTCAATAAACTTCCATTCAGACTCGCGGACTTGTAACCAAATCCGATGTGTGTCCTCGTGGCCGTAAATGGTTAAGGAAACACCGCCACCGCTCGCCAGGTTTTTCCCCCAACATTGCAGATGATAATATCCGGCTAGCGGCTGCCAAGGCAGTACCAAACTTGCATGAGGCACCGTGCAGCCGCCAGCGACATAAAGAGATTGCTTGCCGCCACCCTCTGGCGCATCATTTCGAAACTCTATGTGGCCATGGCCTCGCCATGCAACCGTATCCTTTTTTGACTCGAAAGAATTAAAGTATACTGTCCCGGGGCCGGGTCTCAGCACATAATTGGTTTCATTGCAACCAGAAAAAAGGGTTGTGCAAACGACAACAACGAAAAAAGGGGAAATCCTGTCTTGAAAATCTAATCTCATGGGTGAGTCCTCATTCAAAAGTCGGCTCTACCATTTTCCCCATAAAAAGTATGGTTTGTGAATGATTTTCTCGAATCACAAACACAAACGGTCGGTCGACACGCATAAATTTTATCTCAGGTCCACCGCCCGATCTTATTATCGCAACAACTGTAACTGCGGCAGCTTCCGTACCTTCCTCATTGACCTCGACAAATGTTTTATGCTTGACATAATCGATCCATAAACCACCTGCTTTATACATCCGGGTGAAATCCGCACCACCAGGGGTAAATGCGATCCCCATTCCCAATGCAGTTAACACATCATTTAATTTAATCTCATATTCAAGCTTAAACTTGGGAAGCTGTAAAGTAACTGAATCTGCAGAAAAGCTGCTTAACCAGCTATTCCAGTTTTGGGCATCCAATTCTTCTACCAATGAATCTACGTCTTTTGATGCTCTCGGAAGAAAAATCGTCATGCTGAATTGCCCCTGGCCGTAAGGTAAATCAATAGCCTGAAAGTCATCATTTTCGAAGTAGTTGAATTCGCCCGTTTGTATCATCATTTTGCAGGCCTTTTGAGAACCGTCGGGTAAAGTAAAAAAATCATCTTGCGTCAATTCTTTATCAAATTCATAGGTCCAGGTGCCTTTAAAATAGATAGCATTAATAAGAAACATCACGATACCTGGATCAATTCTGTCGATGATTTTCTCAATCTTACCATTGGTGTTTTCTTTCACCCAATCATTAATAATGTTCACGGAGTTCGGATCACTAAAATCTAGTGCCCGCACCAGCGCATTGAAAAAGGTCTTGTTCAGATTGATAAATTCCTCTTCAAAAGTCATCCCCTGACGATACCAGATGGAATTGGCGATCTGAAAGATAACTTC
>JBHIAW010000223.1:0-4274 GCA_046758765.1 bacterium | reverse complement strand
GAGGAGATTGTGCTCACTACCGAAGATGATTTTCCTTTGGGTTTGTTGACCATAGAAGATAAATTTACTTATGATAAGAACCGGGAAGCCCAGATGGTTTACAAAACCACCGAAGATGCCCATCCTGGCGTGGCGCGGCTTTACAGGCAGGGCGAAGTACTTCTTGGGGGTGAAGTCCAACTCATCAATCGGCTTCCAAATCAACCGTTTGAAGAATTTCGCCATGACCCAGCCCAGACGCGTCGTATGTTTGCTTATCGAGGCTGGAAGAATGTTGTGGGCTTTCAAACACGCAATCCCATTCATCGAGCGCATGAGTACATTCAGAAGTGCGCTTTAGAGATTGTCGATGGATTGTTTCTGCATCCCTTGGTGGGAGAGACGAAAAAAGACGATATTCCAGCAGATATTCGAATGCTGAGCTACCAAAGCCTTCTGCGAGATTACTATCCACCGGACCGCACGCTCTTAGGTGTATTTCCGGCTGCCATGCGTTATGCTGGTCCAAGAGAGGCTATTTTTCATGCCATAGCCAGGAAAAATTACGGCTGTACTCATTTTATCGTAGGTCGGGACCATGCAGGCGTGGGAAGCTACTATGGTACCTACGATGCTCAGAAAATATTCGCAGAGTTCAAGCCCGACGAGATAGGTCTCATACCATTGTTTTTTGATCACACATTTTACTGCAAGAAGTGTGGAGGAATTGTCTCTGACAAAACCTGTCCCCATGACCAAGCAGAGCGATTGATCCTTAGTGGAACTCAGGTTCGTGAGATGTTAGAACGAGGAGAAGCCCCTCCTCCCGAGTTCACCCGGCCTGAGGTAGCTAACATACTCATTCAAGGATATCAAAGACAGAAACAAGCGGAGGAGACTCTGACGAAATCAACAGATGAAAGTCCCTCTATTGAACAAAGTACCAAAGCTGAGCCTGCAAAAGCAATTCCGAAGGGAGCGCGTAAAGTATTTGTCATCGGTCTGGACTGCGCGCCGCCTGAATTGATTTTTGACCAATACAAGAGTGAGTTACCTAATCTCAGTCGATTAATGGAGCAGGGCATTTACGGTGAATTGGAAAGCTGTACCCCACCGATTACCGTTCCCGCTTGGGCATCTATGTTGAGCAGTAAAGACCCCGGACAGTTGGGTTTTTACGGCTTCAGAAATCGTGCAGATTATTCTTATGAAAGCATGAGCATTGCCACGGCCAGCGCCGTGAAAGATGACCGGGTTTGGGATATTCTATCGCGCAATGACAAGAAAGTCGTGGTGGTTGGTGTGCCTCAGACTTATCCGGTTCGTCCGGTTAATGGGCACCTGATCTCCTGTTTCTTGACCCCTTCTACGGAGAGCCAGTTCACATATCCTGCTGAGCTCAAAGCAGAAGTGGAACGATTGGTGGGAGAGTACATGGTGGATGTGCCAAATTTTAGAACCGAAAACAAGGACTGGCTGCTTCGAAAGATTTATGAGATGACAGAGAAGCGTTTTCGCGTCATTCGCTATTTGATGCGCAAGAAACCTTGGGACTTTTTTATGTTTGTGGAAATGGGTACAGACCGGATACATCATGGTTTTTGGAAATTCATCGACCCTACTCACAAGAAATATCAGGAAGGGAATCCGTTTGAAGATTCAATTAAAGAATATTACCAATACATTGATCGGGAAGTTGGAGAGCTTATGGACAGCTTAGATAATAACACTGCAATATGTGTTGTTTCTGACCATGGCGCCAAGAAGATGGATGGGGGGATTTGTATTAATGAATGGCTGATAGAAAATGGGTATTTGACCTTGAAAGATAAGCCCACTACCTTGATGCCTTTGGAGAAGGCTGAAATCGATTGGTCTAAAACCAAGGCCTGGGGCGCAGGGGGATATTATGGAAGACTTTTTCTTAATGTCAAAGGTCGCGAACCCGATGGCATCATCGAACCGCAAGAATATGAAAAGGTGCGCAATGAATTGATTGAAAGATTGCAAGCTTTGACTGACGAGAACGGACAGATAATCGGAACAAAGGTTCTTAAACCTGAAAAGGTTTATCAGAAGATAAACAACATCCCGCCAGACTTAATCATCTATTTTGGTAATCTATTTTGGCGGTCAGTTGGCAGCGTGGGGCTTAATAGAATACACACATTTGAAAATGACACCGGCCCTGATGATGCAAATCATGCCGAATACGGCATTTTTATATTGTACGACCCACAGAATCCTGGCAATGGTAGACGAGTTGAGGGGATGCATTTGGTCGATGTGGCGCCCACACTTTTACATCTATTTGGAGAAGACATTCCCCAGGATATGATTGGAAAAGTAATTGTAAGTTAAACGGATTCTTAACCTATAATTTAAGAGAGGAGGCTTTGAAAATATGAAAGCACCTGACAAAGGATTTACTGTCTGGTTTACAGGATTACCGTCATCCGGAAAATCGACGGTTGCAGAGTTATTGGCAAAGGAGTTAAAGAGGCGCGGTCATAAAGTTGAGATACTAGATGGAGATGTGGTGCGGACTAATTTAAGCAAGGGCCTGGGCTTTAGCAAAGAGGACCGGGATATTAACATCAGGCGGATCGGTTTTGTATGTCATTTGCTGAGTCGGAATGGCGTAGTAGCGATTTCTGCAGCCATTTCCCCGTACCGCAATGTCCGGGATGAAAATAGAAAGCTGATTGGTGATTTTGTAGAGGTATATGTTTATTGTCCTTTGGAAGAGTGCATAAAGCGGGACGTGAAAGGACTGTACAAGAAGGCTTTGGCAGGTGAAATAAAAGAATTTACTGGCATCTCTGATCCCTATGAAGAGCCACTGAATCCAGAGGTGGTCATTGAGACCCATAAGGACCAGCCCCAGGAGAGCGTTCGTAAAATATTAGTAAAATTAGCTGAAATGGGATATATTTCAAAAGACGGGCTTGACGAGTCTGAAAACGCTTACACAGATGAAGAGGAAGAATTAATAAAGCAGCGCTTAGCCGATTTAGGGTATATTTAGGATGGAAGATGGTAAATGGTAAATGGAAGATGGATGATGGAAGATGGTAAGTGGATGATGGAAGATGGAAGATGGTAAATGGAAAATGGAGTTGGACGGTGGGCGCGTATTTACTATCCTCCTTCAAAACCATCTAACGCTATTTCATGGTTTTTGTCTCGTTCAAAAATTTCCACCAGTGAACGGAAGTTGAAGGATGTCACGGCATGTTTAGTTTTTTGAAAAAAGATAAAGGCGCCAAGGTATTTGTCATTTCCATTGACGGTGTTCCCTATTCTTTTATGAGAAAGAGTATTGAGGAGGGTCATTTTCCCAATTTCAAACGTTTTTTGGATCACGGTGATTTTAAACGGATGAACTCGGTGCAGCCCACGATTTCATCGGTGGCCTGGTCTTCCTATATGACGGGGAAAAACCCGGCCAAGCATAATATTTTCGGGTTTGTGGACCAGAAACTAGGTACTCACGAGATATTTATCCCGACTTCGGTAAATATGACCAGCGATACCATTTGGGACATTATGAGTCGAGCGGGTAAGAAAATATTTGTGATGAATGTGCCGGTAACGTATCCTCCTCGTTCGGTGAATGGGATTATGATTGGCTGTTTTCTTTGCTCGCAAATTGAGAAGATTGCTCGCCCACCGGCGGTTTCAGCAGAGCTGAAGAAGATGGGGTACAAAATCGACGCCGACGCTTGGATTGCAAGGGAAAACTTAGATAAGTTCTTGGTGGAAGTAAATACGACCTTGGAGAAGCGGGTTGAGGCTATGTTTTATTATATGGAGAAAGAAGATTGGGATTTTTTCCAAACCCACATAATGGAAACCGATCGCATGAACCACTTCTTCTGGGAGCACATGGAACATAGCGATCCTAAGTATACCAAAGCCTTTTTTGATTTTTACAAAAGAGTTGATGAGGTCTTGGGCGAAGTGGACCAGAAAATCAATGATGAGGTTGCATTTATTGTGCTATCTGACCATGGCTTTTGCACGATCAAAAAGGAGATTTACTTGAACAATTACTTAGTAGAAGCCGGCCTCCTAAAATTCCGAACTACACCTCCCAAGAGTTTAGATGACATGCATCCGGATTCTATTGGATACAGTTTGATTCCAGGCCGAGTGTTTGTAAATTTACAGGGACGTGAGCCTAACGGCTCGGTGCCTCAAGAACAATACGAGGCAAGCAGAGAAAAACTTTCAGAGGTTCTTCTTAATCTGAAAGAAAAGGATACGGGTGAGCCAATCATACGTGAAGTCAT
>JBHIAW010000222.1:0-4276 GCA_046758765.1 bacterium | reverse complement strand
GAACCATTCTGACCAAGCAAGGGACAACCCTGGGCACGATAGCTTATATGTCACCTGAGCAGACCCAGGGGGCCGAGGTTGACCACCGCACCGACATCTGGGCCTTGGGAGCGGTCTTGTACGAAATGATCACAGGGCGACAACCGTTCGAAGGGGACTACGAGCAGGCTGTGATGTATTCAATCATGAACGAGGACGCTCAACCTGTTACCGGACTGCGGACCGGTGTGCCCATGTCCAAGGATGCCTACGACGGTACTATGCCGCTTTACTGGCTGGCGATTATCTACACGGAAGTCGGTGAGGTTGAGCAAGCCATCGATCAAATCGATTATTTGCTTTCCATTCCGTTCTGGATGACAGTGCAGGGATTTCAGCAGCATCCACGGTTTGATGCCCTGCACAAGGTTCCGCGATTTCAGCGCATTCTGGAGAAACATTCACAGGGAGAACGATGATCGGCAAAACCATTCTCACTACAAAATGTTCGAAAGGCTCGGCCGGGGCGACTCGTTGAAAAAGAAAATAGAGCGTGACCCACGGTCTCCGCTCGTGACGGATTTACCCTATAAGAACTCGCTATTTGAAGCGTATGAAATTCGAACCAGCGTACATAAAAACCTTTGAATCGGGCGACTTACAATTGAAGGTAGAACAAGCTCTCTCTTTGTTAGAGTCGTGCACGGTGTGCCCACGCGATTGTCAAGTCAATCGACTGGAAGATCATTATGCCGTTTGTCGCACTGGGCGGTATGCAATAGTAAGTTCTTATTTTCCACATTTGGGAGAGGAAGACTGCCTGCGCGGTTGGAAAGGTTCGGGTACCATCTTTTTTTCAAATTGCAATCTAAAATGTGTGTTCTGTCAAAATCATGATATCAGCCAAATAGGCAGGGGCCAAGCTGTGCCTCCGAAGCAATTAGCTCAGATGATGCTGGAACTCCAGTCCAAGGGGTGTCATAACATAAACTTCGTGACTCCCGAACACGTCGTCCCTCAAATTTTGGAATCCTTGCTCATTGCAGTGGAAAAAGGGCTGCGGCTGCCTATTGTTTATAATACCGGCGCGTACGACTCTCTAGACAGCATCCAGTTAATGGACGGGATCGTGGATATTTACATGCCAGATTTTAAATATTGGAATAAAACCAAGGCCAAGAAGTATTTAAAAGCTGAAGACTATCCTGAAACCGCAAGGCGGGTCATTAAGGAAATGCATCGCCAAGTAGGGGATTTAGCTTTGGATGAGCAGGGTCTGGCAACACGTGGGGTGTTGTTGCGACATTTGGTGATGCCTGAAGATTTAGAAGGCACGCGCGCCATAATGCGCTGGATTGCCAAGGAACTCTCTCCGAACACCTACGTGAATGTGATGAGTCAGTATCGGCCGGCCTATAAAGCCGAGCGCTATCCTGAAATCAATCGACCCACCTCTTCTTCAGAATTTTGGCAGGCCATTAAGATCGCCGAAAAGGAGGGATTGAAAAGATTGGATGAACGAGTGCCTGCATTTTTTTAATTTTAGTCTTGCATTTAAGTTTTCAAATCTTCATATTAACAATCAATCACATTTAGATTTCTTTTGTTTTTGCATAAAACAAAAGCAAGTTTAAGTCCTAAATACGGGAGGAACATTCATGATGCTGACCATAGAATTATCATCAGCTAAAGTTCGCCAACTCGATGAACGGGCAAAACGGTTAGGTGTTTCAGCAGAGGAGTTTGCCGGAAAATTAATCGAATTTATTGTGGATACAACTGATGAGGATTTTGAAGGCTGGATTGAAACATTAGAAATTCTTTCAGACAAAGAATTTACAACTAAACTCAAAGAAAGCATAAAACAAGCTGAAGAAGGGAAATTAACAGATTGGAATAAAGCAAAAAGTAAGCTTGGCTTTGAATGAAATATTCAATACAGTTGACGGATGTAGCAAAGAAAATGCTTAAAGAGATATCCGATATCCGCATCAAAAAGAAAATAGGTGAACGGATTGATAAATTATCAAATAATCCAGACTTACAAGGAAAATCGCTGAAAGGTATATTATCAGGCTATCGGAGCGTACGCGCTGTTGGTCAACGTTATCGAATTGTTTATAAAATTGAAGAAGAAAAAGTGTTCGTTTACATCATTGGTGTTGGTATACGTAAAGAAGGCAGTAAGGGTGATATTTATGCACGTTTGAAAAAATTAATAGAGAATATTCAATTGCCCTATAAATAAAAAACAATTATTATTAAAAAGTAGATTACAATGATTTTTCGATACTCAGAATGGCGCGACGATCAAAATAAAAGTAAACTCACCTTCGATGAACTCATGCGGTTGTTTAGCCAGCTTCTACTTCACACTAACGGTAACATCGATGAAGCGCTTCAGTGGTTGACGCAACTGGACAACGAATACAATATATTTGATGATCAAGAGGGTGTGGGTTTTGACGAATTTCTGGAGTGGTTGAAAAAGGAAGGATACATCGAAGAGTTTAACGACATATTGGCCTTGACCTACAAAGGCTCTCGTCGAATTCGGCAAGATGCGTTGAAAGAGATTTTCGCCTCGTTGAAAAAGAGCCCAATGGGAGAACATGAAAGCCCGTATTCAGGTGAAGGGGTCGAAAGGTTGAGCGAGACCAAACCATATAAATTTGGTGATCAACCCTCAAACATCGATTTTACCACCACGATTAGCAATGCTATTAGAAGAGAGGGCTTAGACGATATCAATCTAAAGGAAGAGGATTTCGAGGTTTACGAAACCGAACATCTAACTTCGTGCGCCACAGTTTTGATGCTCGACATCAGCCACAGCATGATTCTGTACGGTGAAGATCGCATTACTCCTGCAAAGAAAGTGGCGCTAGCATTGTCGGAATTGATTTTAACCAAATATCCTAAAGACAGCCTTGAGATAGTAGTTTTCGGGGACAAGGCCGTAGAAGTAAAACTTGAGGATATTCCTAAGATTGCCGTTGGACCTTATCACACCAATACCAAAGATGCATTGGAATTAGGTCGGCGTCTTTTAAGAAGGAAACGCAACGTAAACAGACAGATTTTTATGATTACCGATGGCAAACCTTCGGCCATTTTCGAGCGGGGCCGGATTTATAAGAATCCTTTTGGACTGGACCGAAAAATTGTAAACCAGACCCTTAACGAAGCCCATTTATGTCGCAGAGAAAAAATAACCCTCACCACCTTTATGGTGGCCAGAGACCCTTGGTTGGTGGATTTTGTTAAGAAGCTCACAGAAGTAAATAAAGGCCGGGCTTATTATTCTTCTTTAAACAAGTTAGGTGAGTATATTTTTGTGGATTATATACGCAATCGAAAGCAGCGCTTGCGATAGCTTTATTTGATACGAATAATTTAAAAAATAAAGTTACTATTCAGATGTCATTCCGTCAGGAATCTTCCCTCGTTAACCACTAAGGCTGTAAGCTTGCAAATTTTTGCATTAACAAGGGAAGATGTCTACGGCATGACAGTAAGCGCTGAATAATTACAAAAAAAATTAATTATTGAGGAAATTTATGGTTAATCCAAAAACCACTGGAGAACTTAGAAAATCAGGTTACCAGGTTCTTTCTGTCAAAGAAGAAATGCGAAAGAATCTGATAATTAAGATAAAAAATAAAGAGAAGCTATTTCCAGATATTATCGGTTATGATGATACTGTCATTCCTGCCTTGTGCAATGCCATTCTATCCAAACACGATTTTATTCTTTTGGGACTTCGAGGCCAAGCCAAAACTCGCATATTAAGGTCCCTGCCAAGTTTATTGGATGAATATATTCCTATTATAAACGGGTGTGAAATCAATGATAATCCTTATCATCCCGTTTGTAAAGCTTGTAGTGAGCAGGTCAAAGAAATGGGCGATGAAGTGGAAATCCAATGGATTCATCGGGATGAGCGCTATGGAGAGAAGCTGGCCACTCCGGACGTAACCATTGCCGATTTAATTGGAGACATCGATCCAATTAAAGCGGCTTCCCAAAGGCTTCACTACGCCCATGAAGGCGTGATCCACTTTGGCATCATTCCGCGCACCAATCGCGGGATTTTTGCCATAAATGAGCTGCCAGATTTACAGCCCCGTATTCAGGTTGGATTATTTAACATCATGCAGGAAAAAGACATTCAGATTCGGGGCTTTCCCGTGCGAATTCCACTGGATGTGGTCATTGTTTATTCTGCCAATCCTGAAGATTACACCAATCGGGGCAACATCATTACGCCTTTAAAAGATCGCATCGGCTCCCAAAT
>JBHIAW010000221.1:0-4315 GCA_046758765.1 bacterium | reverse complement strand
CATGAAAATCCTTGTAACAGGCGCCACCGGTTTTATCGGTACAAATCTGGTTAGAAAACTGGTAGATCAGGGGGAATCCGTGCGGATACTACGCCGGGAGTGGAGTAATATGCTGGGCTTAGAAGGGTTGCCCATAGAAGAACACATGGGTAACCTTCGGGATTATGATTCCGTTCGAAAAGCCGTTCAAGGATGTAGGAGAGTGTATCATTTGGCCGCCCTGCTAAAAATTGCTCCTTTTGAAAGAGAACGATTCTTGAAGACTAATGTCTTGGGCAGTGAAAACATCGCTCGGGCCGCCTTGGAAGAAGGTGTGGAAAAAATGGTGTACACTTCGACCATTGGGGCGGTAGGCTATGGGACAAAAGAAAATCCGGCTACCGAAGAGTCTGAATTCAATTTGGGACGTTTCAAACTGCCCTATATCGATACCAAAAGGGAAGGGGAAGAAGTTATTTTGCAGTATTGTAAAAAAGGCCTGCCTGCGGTGGTCGTCAATCCTGGATATGTCTTTGGTCCCTGGGATAAACGACCGGGGGTCAACAGATTCTTTGAAATGGCAGCACGCGGTAGACTCTGGTTTTACATCGATGGAGGTTTGAGCATTGTGGATGTGGATGATGTGGTTCAGGGACACCTCTTAGCCATGGAAAAGGGGCGAATCGGTGAAAGATATATCCTATCCAATCAAAATGTGACCTACAAAGAATTGTTGTTTTTGGTCAATGAATTCCTTGGAAAAAGACCGCCTAGATTGAGGATACCGTATCTCCTTTTACTTACGTTAGGATATTTTGGTGATGCCCTTGGGAAGCTGTTTCGATTCAATCCGCAAATCTCTTCTCGTGTGGCCCGGTTTACAAAAATAGACCATTATGTTAGTTCAGAAAAAGCAAGAAGAGAATTGGGCTATACCAATACGCCATTGGCTGAATCATTCAAAAAAACATTCGATTGGCTGAAAGAGTACCACTACCTCGATGGTAAAAAATAAGAAAATACTGATATTCGGTGTTTCAGGTCGAGTAGGATTGGACCTGGCACACTATTTGGTTAAGCACAACCAAGTACAGGGAGCAGCTCGTTTTGCCAAGATTGAGACTCGCCAACAACTGGAAGCTTTGGGCATAAATTCTTTTCAAATGGATGTTGTTAAGCAAGATTTAAGAAAACTCCCCTCGGATTTCGATTACATTTTTAACGAGGTTGCATTTATGCACGGTGCCGAAGAAGACCCAAAGCGTGCGTACGAAACCAACGCGTATTTTTTGGGTCGGGTTATGGAGCGCTTTAAAAACGTAGAGGGCATCATTCATGCATCAACTGGGAATGTTTATGGTTTGCCAAGCGAGCCGGTAACCGAAGAGTCCCCAGAGGCGCCTTTGGGTGTGTACGGACTCTCTCGTTTTGTGGGGGAACAAATGGTTAAATACTTTTCAGTCAAGAATAAGACTCCTGCTGTTATCCTCCGATATTTTTACGGTAATGACGAGCGTTATGGGGTGCTATATAAATTGGCCAACTTAATCTTAGACGGAAAAGAGATTCCAACTTACTTCGGCTCGCGGATTAATTGTATTGCCCACTCAGATTTAGTTGAATTTACCGCCCTCTCAGCCGAACAGTGTCGGGTCCCTCCACTGATAATGAACATTACTTCCCCTCACCCTTATGAAGTGAAAGATTTGGTTATTAGCCTCGCGAAGGTCCTTGGAGTAGAAGAGGTAAAATTTCATGAAAGCCCAAAAAGGGAACGCATGTCTTTGGCGGCTTACACACCCTTGCAAACAAAATTGCTCGGCAAGCCTAAGGTTGGCCTTAATGAATTGATACGACGGATTGCCAAGGCCGTTTTGAACGAAAGAAAATGAGAAGTTTTAGCAAATTATGGAAGTAAAGTTTCCCGAACCAGAGCGAATGAATTTAATAGGCTATTTTCTTCGGGACATTTTGCGGACAAATTTATCCTCAGAAAAAAGCCAAAAAGCCGCTCAGAATTTAGAAGGCGCATTTTTGATTAATGCAAGCGGTATGGAAGCAACATTACTATTTAATGGCGGGGTCATTGAAATTCATCAAGGTTCCTTTGGCAAAATCAATTCTAGCGTTAAGGGGGATCTAAATACCCTTCTCGATGTGGTATTAGGAGCGAACTATTTAGGATTCCTATCTAAAGGGAAAATTAAGGTTGGTGGGAATGTATTTAGGCTTTTAAAGCTGATGAAGCTTTTGCGAGTGGATGCTTAATTTTATACCAGACAGTGGCTAATATAATTTCTTATCTCAAAGAAGATCCCGTTTGGAATGTCCAACTGATAGATGAACCCAACTGATATTTTTTTAATTTAAATGCGAAGAATCTTATCCGTTGGTTTCATCTATCCGTTGGGCTCATTTGCAGCAATTCAAAAATGAAAACATGCTCAAAAGAAACTACATACTAAAACTAAGAGACAAGCTGGCTTCAGAAAAAGTCTTTGACCAGTCAGAAATTTTAGAACAATATGCCAACGATTGGACTGAAACTCCTGGACACCTTCCTGACGTAGTGGTAAAAGTAAGAACGGTAGAAGATGTTCAGCAGGTAATAAAAATTGCAAACGACCATAAAACTCCAGTTGTACCAAGAGTGGCCAATACCAATATCGGAGGCCTGGCCATTCCTGAGCACGGGGGCATCGTGTTGGATTTAACTGAGATGAATCAAATTCTGGAGACCAACGAAGCAGATATGTACACTGTTATAGAACCAGCGGTGACCTGGGATGATATGAAAAAGCATTTGGCCGAACATCACCCGTCATTGAGATTTGCCTACTCTTTGTCGCCGCCAAACAGTTCGGTGCTGGCCAACTGCCTGCTGGATGGTCTGACCAATTTGTCTTTAATACATGGAAGCACCGCGCAGTGGATAAATGGCCTTGAGGTAGTGCTGCCGACCGGCGAAATTCTACGCACAGGAATTGGCGTAGCCAGCAAATTTTGGTGCACCAAAGCTCCGATGCCAGACCTCACTGGTTTATTTGTGAATTTCCAGGGCACCACCGGAATCGTCACGAAGCTGTCGGTGCAACTTTGGCCTAACCACCCTTTTCGCAAACGATTCTTTGTTCTGGCTTACGACACCGAGCAAATGTATGATTTTATCAAAGAACTCGTTCGCGCTGAAGTCTGTGATGATATTGGCGGACTGTCTTGGCCGGTTGGGAAAATGCTATTTGGTGAAGAAAATCCTCTTTACAAAGATCCCTCTGAACCAGAACAATATCTGTACATTGATGTTTCGGCTGAGTACGAGGATTTTTTCCAGGTCAAATTAAACCTCATTGAGCGTTTAATCAAAGCACAGCAAAGGAAAGGCGTGCGATTAGAATCGCCTTTAGACATAAAGAAATTAGTAAGAGTGGCGCCCCGATTTGAAAAATTCGCTGACTTCCCAACGGAGCTGGATTTTCTTTTGGATTTAGGTGGTCTTACCTGGATCGGCACCTTTGGTCCGACTTCCCAATGGAAAGAAGGGGTTAAGCGGGGCATGGCCCTGATGGAAGAGCATGGGTTTCCGCCTGTGGTGGTCACGCGTCCCATGCAGGGAGGTCATTTCGGGGTCTTAAGATTTATCGCTATCTTTGACAAATCGGATGCCGAGCGAGTGGAACGCGTAAGAAAGCTTAACGAAGCCTTAAGTGACCTGGTTATTGGCTTGGGCTTCTTTCCTTACAAAACTCCGCCGTGGGTTATTCACCGACACCGAGATAAGATTGATGCTAGTTTTAGGAAACTTGTGGGAAGAGTAAGAAAGTTGTTGGATCCGAGAGGGATTATGAATCCGGGGAAGTGGCCGGTCTAAGAATAAACCATATCATTTTAAGAATTTTGCTACTTATAGTATTATCAGTCAAGTCTTTGTTTTTTGTGCAAGAGAATTATTACCAAAATACACTTCCAACGGATTAATAGACCCACCAGATATTTTCTTAGTTTTTCCATCGGTTGGATTGTTTGTATCCGTTGGCATTAGTTAGAATTCGTGGCGCTTATAATATTTGTAGAGAAATGTCAACATGTCCATTTTCCCCATAATACGAGATATTGCTAATTTTATCTGGGGACCGCAGATACTGGTCTTCATTCTGGGCAGCGGCGTTTATTTTTCTTTGCGCTTGAAAGGAATCCAGTTCAGCCAATTTATACCGGCCGTTAAAGCCTTGTCAACCTCGACGAGGTCATCAGGGGACGGGAATATATCCCCTTATCAGGCTTTGATGTCGGCATTATCTGGTATGGTAGGCAACGGCAATATTGCTGGGGTGGCAAC
>JBHIAW010000220.1:0-4346 GCA_046758765.1 bacterium | reverse complement strand
GTTCGGACGTTGATTCAAAAAAGATTCTTCCAGAATGACAGCCTGAATAGTTGCGACAATTTGAATACTATTGATTAATTAAATTTGTTTCTATTCGGCAAAAAAAATTCAAATCGTCCCAAAAATAGTAAAGTTAGTGCGAAATGTCAAGAAAAATAACGTGTCCGTCCACTGCGTCCCTAAAGAATGTCTGTGTCACATGAAATTACTAACGCTTTTTTATCCTAAAATAATTCAATTTTAATATATTTTCGCGGATTTTTTTTAACATCCAAAACCAAAGAGTCAATACTGGCTGAAATATTTTCTAAATTGTTATAAATTTTATCATCCATGAGAAGCCGCCCAATCGTTCCCTCACCCCTTTCCAATTGGCCCAAAATTGTTTCCAATGACGAGGAAGAATTTCGGATTCGTTCCGATGCCTCTTTTAGATTAGCAGAACTTGCTTCAAGATTTGCCAGGACCTCGTCCACATTTTTCCCTTTTGGATTGGTGAGGTCTCTTAGATTCTGGGCGGCAATGGACATGTTCTTAATAGCATCTCGCAATTGCTCCATATCTTCTCCAATGTCTTGAGCCACATCACTTGAAATTGATTGGACATTTTTCAAACTTGCTTGGATATTAGATTGCGCTTCTTCATCAAATGTGGAGCGGAATCTCTTCAACAGAACCGCCAAGTCTTCGCCGATAGGGGCTGCGGCTTCGGTAAGTTCAAAAATGTCAGCTTCCAAGGTGCCCTTTATGACGGCTCCGGCAGGAAGAATCTCAGCACTCCGACCTCTTTTTATTTCGATGGCCTTTTCTCCCAAAAGAGTCAGATTCTTTAAGATGGCTTGTGAATCCTCGGGGAAGCGGTATCGAGCATCGATGCTCAGCGTAACCGCGACCTTATCCTCTCTGAGATGCATTCCTTGCACTTTACCAATCTTGAGGCCTGAGACAATGACCGGGTCGTCCTTTTCAAGGCCAATGACCGTATCAAAGAGCGCCACGATCTCATATTCTTCCTTTCTGAAGGTATATTCCTTGAGAAACGCTAGGCCTACAACAAGAGCAAGTCCCGACAATATAATCATCAGACCTGCACGGGCTTCATTAGTCATAATAGTTCCTAAAAATGATAGAAATATATATTTTACAGTAGAATCGTTGCTAACACATAATCCAAAAAAAGGATAATCAAGCATGAAACAACCACAGCATGGGTCGTTGCCTTGCCTACTCCCTCAGCACCTCCATGGGTATTAAAGCCAATGTAGCAGCTAATCAGGGTAATAGTGAGTCCAAAAAAGAATGCCTTAATAATTCCGTAAAATAAATCCCAAGGTACAAAGAACATTCGAAATCCCTTAAAGAATTCAGTAGTGGTAATGTCCATAGTAAACACTGCAATGAACCAGCCTCCTACAATACCCACAAAATCGGCGAAAACAGTGAGAGCAGGTAGCATAAGTAAACCAGCTATCACTCTTGGTATCACCAAATAAGAAATAGGATTAATAGCCAGGGATTCTAAAGCATCTATTTGTTCTGTCACCCGCATGCTTCCTAATTCGGCTGCGATAGTGGCTCCTACTCGACCAGCCAGCACGAGAGCGGTAACGACCGGCCCCAATTCCAAAATCATAGATTCACCAACAACGCTCCCCACAACATACAGAGGTACAAAGCCGGTAATTTGATAAGCAGACTGTACCGAGGCAACCATGCCACTAAAAGTTGCTGTGACGACCACAATCGGTAGGGAACGATTCCCGATACTCACCATCTGTTCAGGAGTTTGCTTTATATATTCCTTGACCTGTGGCAGCGTTCGTACAATAGAAAGAAACATCCCTCCAAAGCGTCCCACATGCGTCAAGAATCCCACCGCATTTCTACCAATTGTTTCAATAAAAAGGTTCATTTTTGCATTGAGCCAAATTGATATCTGCCTGTTTAGGTAAAAGCGAACTAAATACTACCCCTTTTTTCTAGATAATCTTACTGCCCAGCAAGCTATCAGTTTCTTTAATTTCGACATAAAAATTAGCGCCTTATGGAAAATTAGTAATCGATTGACTGATTCAATTCCCGGCTTCTTTTACCATCTAATATAAAAACTCCACTTACCGAGTCAATAAAAAAAGTCATCACGATCTTCTCATAATCACTCATTGGTAGGCACCTACTCTGAGCTTTTGCGTCGAACGCAACACATCATCGTCACTGTTGTTATTGCTTTCATAAATTTTAATCTTATTTTTCTTGACATTTAAGAATTAAATCAATAAACTAAGTATGACTTTCGGGAAAATAAGGTAAGTTAAGTACCCATAATATTATGATCAGCTTGTCCTCCCGACTTCTATTCACGTTATGATTCTCATAGAAAGGTGTACATCATGAAAAAAATAGTGGTAATCGAAACGAAATCATCCCATCTACATGTATATAGCGATGTACCCATACCGCGCATTGGCTCTGTGCTATTGGGTACTATTATGAAAAATAGAGGATACGATGTCAAGGTTTATGTGGAAGATATTGAGGAAGTTGATATCGGTGAAATGTTAGAAGCGGACTTAGTTGGAATTTCTGCTTTAACCTCCACGGCACCACGCTCTTACAAAATTGCGAAAATTGCCAGAGAAGCCGGCATTCCCGTGGTAATTGGTGGTACCCATGTAACTTTTGAACCAGACGAGGCTTTGGACTACTGCGACTACGTTCTCAGATACGAAGCTGATTTTACCTTTGAGCAGTTGGTTCACTGTTTGGAAGACGGCGGGGATTTAAGCAAAATTAGTGACCTTTCTTACTGGGAAGATGGACAAAAAATTCATAACCCTGCTGGGGCATTACCCACAAACTTGGATAATTTACCTTACCCTGAATTTTCTATGATTGAAGGGAATTTTACCGGACAGGTCGTTTCCATAAGCACCGCACGAGGCTGTCCTTTTGACTGTTCCTTTTGTTCGGTTACTACCTTTAACGGCAAAAATGTCCGTGCCAAATCCGTTGACCGGGTTTTGGATGAAATTGAATATCATTTGAGCCGATTTAACGTTCAATACCTATTTTTTGCTGATGACATTTTTAACTATAACAGGAAACGAACCAAACAAATTTTACAAGGCATGATTGATAGAGGCATTACTCCGCTCTGGGGCGCGCAATTTCGACACGAAGCCGCCAGAGACAAGGAGCTTTTAGAACTCATGCGTGCCTCAAACTGTGATCGTGCCTATGTTGGATTTGAATCGATCAATCAAAAAACCCTGGACTTGTTTGGTAAAAGAGAAACTGTACAAAATATCAAAGACGCTGTAGCTGCCTTTCACAATTACAAGATAAAAATACACGGCATGTTTGTTGTGGGTTCAGATGAAGATACGGTGGATACCATTAAAGATACCACCCACTTTGTTAAAAAATGGGACATTGATTCGGCACAGCTCATGATGTTGGTTCCCATTCCGGGGTCGCGTGATTATGTTCAGTATAAAACCGGACAGCGTGAACTTCTTAGCAAAGATTGGAGCCTTTATGACGGCCATCATGCACTTCACGTGCCAAAGAATATGACTCCTTACGAACTGCAGGTAGAAACCATGAAAGCCATGGGCAAATTTTATAACTTACACAGCATTTTTAAAAGAATTATCAAACTTGATTTTTTTGAAGCTATCCTACGCTACAGAGGATATCGCTTAATCAAAAACTGGTACAAGGACCCTATCAACATCGCCTATATTAACACTCTAAAAGACAACCTTTATGAAAAAGCCAAGCAGTTGGCCGGGATAGAAGCGGGCAAAAGGAAAAAAGTCATTGCAATTGATTATGGTTTAATGGGTCAGAATCTGGGCCATGCGGTTCGGACATTCTTCGAAGAAATAGATGTGAAAGTTGTTGAAGCCAAAGAACATATTGACCAATTTGTAGAATCTAAAAATATACATTTAGAAAACATTAAGCCAGCTAAAATCGTTTATGAATTTCTCGAAGAATTGAAGGATAAAGTGGATTTAGTGATTCTGCCGAAAATTCACGAGTTAGGGAAAGTCCATTCAAAATTACAAACAGATCTTGAACACATTTCAAATTCAATCAAATCTACCATTCACAATTTCCCAAAAGTCATTCAAATTCCAGAAGACATCGACTTCAAAGAGTTACGGGAGACCCTTACTAAGATTGGTTTGAATTTTACCGACGATTTAGCAAAAATTCGGCGAGCCTATGATTTAGCGTTGGCTGTGGTATAAATGACGGTGGTAAAATCTCTTGAGAGTTAAACCTTCGTTTATTTTGCAAAAAATTTTGTGCCAACCTAATCACAGTTTTACCACGCC
>JBHIAW010000219.1:0-4382 GCA_046758765.1 bacterium | reverse complement strand
TAGTTTGTAAGAATGACGAATAAACGATAGTACAACTCTTCGTCACCCCTTTTCGTTCAAACACTAGCTAATTTGATATTCAATAGTTTCCGTGTGAGTACGTGAAATTCGTGGTAAGGATTTTTTACAAGTGTAACAGTCTTTCAAACTGGCAAAATGTTTAACCAGCAAAAATTGATTCCCGTAGGCGTTTCAAGTCGCCATTTTCACATCTCTCAAAAAGATTTAGAAGCCCTGTTCGGCAAGGGACATCAACTGTGCCGTCTACGAGATATTTCTCAAAAGGGCCAGTATGCCTGCCATGAAACACTGGATGTGACTGGTCCAAAAGGAAAAATTACAGGCATCAGAATTGTGGGGCCGGCTCGCGGTCAAACTCAATTGGAAATATCTCGTACGGACGCCTACCGATTGGGAATTGACCCACCTGTGCGGTATTCCGGAGATTTAGCCGGCACGGCAAGTGTAAAGATAATCGGACCAAAAGGTGAATTGGATTTGAAAGAAGGCGTTATCATTGCCCAGCGCCACATTCATATGGACCCCAGGACCGCCGGTGAGTTTGGCGTACGGGACCGAGACCGGGTCTTTGTCGCCCCGGCGGTCAACGGTGCCATCGATCCCAACTGCGAACCGCGCATTACAATTTTTGGCAACGTGCTTATTCGAGTTGACGACAGTTTTGTTCTGGATTTTCATATTGATATAGATGAAGCCAATGCTTCTGGCCTCAAAACTGGCGATCACGTGTATTTAGTAGGTAAGGACCTCAAAACTCAGCCTGCAATTCAGCGCCATCTTATTACAGAAAACGATGTACGCCGCGCCATCTTAAATCATAGGAAAATAATTGTTCCTAAAGATGCTAAGGTAACTCCCGCCGCTTTAGAATTAGCGAAAGCTTACGATATATTTGAATATGCCTAAGTCTGCCGAGATGATAATTATATTAAATTAACCGCAAAGCTCGCAAAGTAGACGCAAAAAGCGCCAAGTAAAACGATCTTTTGAACAGAAATCACTTGATAAAAGGCGACTATTCAGGCATATTAGAAGGCAAAACTATTTAGGGCAAAACAATTCACCCCGTGAGATAAAGAGAGACAAACGAGTTTGGAAGATATCTCATCATTATCTCACGGGGTAAATCTCAAAAAGCGGGGTGGAAGAAATGCCTATTAAGCCTAGTGTTCAGACCAAACCAATTTCCTATGACGATTTTCACTCGCTTGATTATGAAGTGATGGGGATCGTTTTCTCGATTCATCGAGACTTAGGAAGATTTTGGAACGAGAAGATTTACCAAAACGAGCTTGCTTATCGTCAATGAAGCTTTTCATAATGGTTTTGCCCAAAATCGTTTTGCTTTTTTTGGCGACACCTGAATAGTTAAGCTTTATGGAATTAGAAGTATGTCATTGAACACATTTCAACAAGACATATTCAATTTATTGATCTTGGGGAGCTTCAGCGAAAACCAAGTAAATATAAAGTGGGATCCTTCGTTGCGAATGCTGCCAGCCGCCTTGGTGGCGAAGATTGCGAATTATTGGAACAAAGAAATCGTACAAACTCCAAAGGCTAATTATCTATTTAATGGGGATCTCTGCCGGTTAAATAATTGGGAAGTGACACAGAACAGATTGAATCTTCATTTGGGCCGTACAAATTATAAAGAACTCCTTTATTCGAACTGCTTCGTTCAAGATATCATTACACGATTCGGAATAGAATATTTATCAAAGGCTTTAGGAATCAGTGCTGTTTTGGTTAGCTATGATCAAAACATTGTTTTAATCGAACGAAGTGAAAACGTGGGCGAATACCCCAAAAGACTGGATGTTTTAGGTGGGCACATTCATCCTGTGGACCATGCGGTTTCGGGTGTGCCAAATCCATTTTATGCCATAAAAACTGAACTTCAAGAAGAAGTGAATCTGCAAGTAGGACCAAATGAACCCGTGACGTGTCTGGGTGTGATTGAAACCAGAGCTACCAAAAAACCGGAGTTAGTTTTTTTGGTGAAAAGCCAAAAGACTTCTGATGAAATTCTTAAGTGTAGCGTATCCAGAAAAACACGGGAGTTGACAAGAGTCTTCACCATTGAAAACAGATTGAACCTGCTCACTTCTTTCTTAAGCAATAAAAAGGATCAGTTAAGCCCCTCGGCTTATGGAAGTTTATGGTTATACGCTCAAATACTCAAAAAGTAGAGGAGTTCTTTATGGCAACACCGCAAAACGATGCGCAGGAATTAATTGAAATCATTCCCAATTACTCAGGGTATGCGTGCAAGAATGACCGCAAAAAGAGCGATGATTCCTTGCGAACTGCCTTGGTTAAAAAAATGAAACAAACTCACGATGCACTTGAAAATCTGCGGATTCAATCTCGAAAACAAGGCAAAACGGAATTAGCCAAGGCTATCGAGAGGATTCAAAGTCAACTGCAAACCGTTACCCAAAATGTGCAAGTGCCAGCTTATTCTGAAGAAGAGTTTTTTGAGCGTGAAGCCTTACCGCAAAATGGCTTAGACAAGATCTGCAATCACGACCGTGCTATGACTGAACAGGCACAAACTCTTCTGGAAGAAGTTCAGGCGCTGCAGAGCCAAGAAGCCCTAGACGAAGCTTTTAGCGATTACTTTAACCATTTGCAGGATCTGATCGATAGGTTCAACCAAAACTTGATGGAGCGGGAATTCGTTATCGCCAGCGGCGGCGAAGAATTTTGAAAAATCTTTGAAATTGAACAGCATCTTTAGAATTTCAACAAGAATTTAGCGAGGTAAACAGGATAGTCAAATTAGTACAAGAGAATCCGCCCACTGAATCAGAACTCCCACTGAATTGGAAGAAAAAAGGTAACTATTCAGGCTGTCATTCTTTTTTGAATCAACGTCCGAACGAACCTTGCTTACTGAGTGCTAAAATTTACAAAGATTCCTACGGAATGACAGGGCAGCCTGAATAGTTGCGAAAAAAGTTTTGTTTCTGTGGGATTTCCATTTCTGTGGGCCAAAAGATAGGTTCAAATGGCTAAATTTGAACGAATTTCATTATTTTGTTTAATCTGGCGTTTTCACTTTTTCAGCTATCTGCTGTTCTTCATTTTTGCTTGTGCCGCTCCAGCTAAGTTAGACAAGAGCTCTATATCTAAGCAATCAATTGAAGAACTTCGCCACCAAATCGATGCCATTCTGCAAGACTCTTTACTCCATCAAACCCGCACCGGTATTAAAGTGGTCTCGCTGAATACGGGTGAAGTTCTATATGCCAAAGACAGCCACCTCCTTTTTCATCCTGCCTCAAACATGAAACTTCTGACCACGGCCGCAGCCTTGTCTAAGCTGGGGCCTAATTTTAGGTTCAAAACCATCCTTTATGCCGACACCTCGTCTTTTGAAGACCGTACTATTTTCGGGAATCTCTATCTCAAGGGTTTTGCCAGTCCCGACTTAAGTACACAGGACTTGTGGTGGATGGTGCAACGATTAAAGGAACAGGGCGTGAAAAAAATTACTGGGGATTTGATCTGTGACGAAAGCTATTTAGATGATCTGTATTATGGGGCCGGTTGGATGTGGGATGATGCTTCCGACGCCGATTTTGCCCCTATTGGAGCCTTGACCGTCAACGACAATTGTGTCACGGTAAAGGTTAGACCCGGATTAACCATAGGAGATACGTTACTGTGTCATGTGGAGCCGCCAACTTCTTACGTGAAGATTGAAAATAGAGGTGTCACGGTTGATTCTTCAGATACAACCCTTATCAATGATTTCAAAGTTCAACGAAAATGGCGGGAGAGAGAAAACACTGTGGTGGTCGAGGGTGGACTTACTCCGCAGTCCGGGCAAAAAGAGTTTATCATCGAAGTCGTCGAGCCCGCCCTGTACGTAGGCACTTTATTTGCTGAAATGATGGCTTTAGAATATATTGAATTTTCAAGAAATATATTCAAGGGAGTCATCCCTGACACGTGTGTAGAGTTAGTCAAAAATATTTCTCCGCCCTTATCTACTTTAATTATTCACACCAACAAACAGACCTCAAATCTGTATGCCGAGCTTATTCTTAAAACCTTGGGTGCTGAACTGCTTGGCAGTCCTGGGACAGCGGAGAAAGGTCTTTCTGTTATTAAACTATTATTTCATGAGATTGGGGTAGATACAACTTCATTTAGACTTGCGGACGGTTCCGGGGTGTCTCGCTACAATGTGATTTCTCCAGATCAGATTATTGAGCTGTTAAAGGCCATGCACGAAGATTTTCGAGTGCAGGCAGAATTCAAGGCGTCTTTGCCTATTGCGGGCGTGGACGGCACCTTGAGAAATCGGATGAAAAACACGCCGGCGGAAGGTAAACTCCGCGCTAAAACCG
>JBHIAW010000218.1:0-4470 GCA_046758765.1 bacterium | reverse complement strand
AAACAGCAATTATCTCTTGAATTTTTGGGTATAATTGCATAGATTCACTTAAATTTAGCGGAGGTGCCTATGGCTAATAATAAAACTTCTTTAGTACTGCCCAAAGCGATAGTAGAAATGATTAATAGAATGACACAAGAGGAAAAACGAGAACTTTCGAGACTCCTCAACTTGCAAGAATTGGAACAGCTTAAAGAAGCGAAGTCGTCTGTAAATGGTCGGCGTCAAGGAGATCCAAGATTGTATTTAGGTACAACTCCGAAAGGTCTGAATCTCGAAATTCCACGTGAATATGCAAAAATTTTAATGAAATAACGCAAAAAGGGACTAAAAACGATACCTGGGATTTAATTAATTACATGCTACACAATAAGAGCATATCGGATTTATAAAACTAAAACCTAAGGATTAAAAGAAAACGATTCCTGTCAATTTTAAACTGACATCTTCCATTTACCATTTTCCGTCTTCCATCTCAAAGTCCAAACCGCCAAGGCAAATACGTATTCAAAGATAAGATCACATAACGCTGCGAATCATTTGATAGTCTCGTTGCGTCTGAAAAGCGACTGGAAACAACAAGTTCAATATTTCGTTTTGGATTATAAGACAAGTGCCATTCTAAGAATCTAAATCTTTGTACTTCTCCACTGGGAAAGGGTCCTTGGCGGAATTCTTCCGCCGCATACGGTTCATAAGAGTCACTCAAAAGATTTCTTTGCCCTACTCTTTGCACACCTAAAGCGGTCGAAAGTTGTATTCTCCAGGGAAATAACAGCCGCAAACCTAAACGCCACTGGTCCGCATCACTACCGATGTCGGTGCCAAGCGGTAACTTGCGGGAGACAAAATTATTGGTTCCGGCTGTATGTCGAAAAGTGAAGGTGCCTACACGCGTGTAATCTATGGAAAATGTAGCTGCAATCCTTCCCAGCGTGTGTGAATAAGCTCCTCTAAATTGATAGGCAACAGCATCCGGGCGACCTTCCTCCCGATCTTTTTTGTCAAATTGGAACTCATCAATGGTAAAGTTGCCTGACAAACGTAAACCCAAAACCGGCATCCAATCGAACAAAAGCGACCAGACGGCGTTGGAACTAGCTGTCCCGCGATCTTTGTTCGTGCGATCGTTCAGTTCCACTTCCAGAACGGGCAGCAACGGATTGAGATAAGCAATATCCAGTGGGCGATCCTCACCAGATAAAATGATGAGTTCTGATGCCCCTATGATCAAATTGCGTCGATTGTTATATTCAATGCCGTGTCCAACCAGATAGCGATTGAAGTTACCGCCATGGGTGATAGACTCTAAAAAGCCGTAAAAAAAGCGCAGCTTCATACGTCTATAACGACCTTCGAGCAAGAAATGATCGTAAGCAGCACTGTTAGGGGAAAGCACGAGATTGTTGGATTCTAGCGGACCCCAAACCTGGCGCCCCCGACCAAATTGAGCAACAAGCCAACTGTTGTGGTAGCTCACCACCGCATGGTCAAACTCCGCGGAATTGATGCCAAAACGCCGCACCTCCCGTGGCCGCCCGGTGAAGTGCGGCAAACTCCGAGGATCACTGGTCGCTCGCAGATACACTTCCACGCTCAACTTCTGATGAAACCAGAGGGTGAGGTTCATATACGGTGCGCCAGCAAAATGTGGAAAAGGTCGCGCCCGGCCAAACGGTTGTTGTAGGAAAGCTCCAGACCAGAGTCGCACCTGAAGGGAATCCTTCGCACGCCCTACGCCTGGCTGCACAGCCGTTTCATCCAGCAAATCGGCGAGCATCCATCCAAGACCAGAGCTGTGTGCCACACCGTTATGGTGCTGCGCTGCCCACAACCGCTCCCAGCGGTAAGGCTTAAAGGTGCTATTCACCGACCAGAAGTGCCCGAAGTCATGTAGAATTGCCAGGTTGCGCGCCGGCCAGAAATCGGTAAGGAGATCCTGAGCGCTAACTTTCTGGAAGGCCCCAAAACTTGAAAGGACAAGCACGAGAGCTATCAAATGCCTGCGCGTTGTGTTCCGGCGTCGTCCCATCACTGATATTAAGGATTGATTATTGAATATTTACCATTACTGTCGTTCTCCGCTCTACTCTCCAAGCCCTACGATTCCCTATTCACTTTTCACTATTGTCTGTTGATTAATCTCAAGCCCAAAAAGATAAATTAGCTTGCCTTTTGAAGGATAGTTTCATATATTTAAAAAAATGGTGAACGAGAGTGACGCAGATTTCAGTCGAACTGCTTAAAGAAAAAGTAAAATACAATATCGAAATATTGCGTCTCTAATGTATGATATATTAGGAATCATTTTCGTTATTGTTTTATTTGCAATTTTTGCTACTTTGGCCATTTTCTTGATAAAACTCGTAAAACGAATGTGAAATAAAGAACCACTATTGTTCGCTCTCGAGTTTCTTCAGTCCTGCCCGCTACAATACTCCGGGGCTGCATCACTGGTATTGACGATTGAATATTTATTATTTGCCAGTACCTTCGCTCTCCGCTCTACTCTCCACGCTCTACGATTCCTTCTATTGTCCCTATTCCCTATTCACTATTTACTATTCCCTAAAACGTTTCGTCCAGCAAATCGCTAAGCATCCAGCCAAGACCAGAGCTGTGTGCCATACCGTTATGGTGCTGCGCTGCCCACAACCGCTCCCAGCGCTACGGCTTAAACATACTATTAACAGTCCATAATCGTGTAGAATGGCCAAATTGTGCGCTGGCTAGAAATCACCAGGAAGGTCCTGGGCCGCAGCGTTCTGGGGTACTCCGTAATTACCAAAAAAAAGTGCTAAGCCAAACAAATATCGCGAAATATTCTTAAATGGCTTCATCATATCTTGTGTATCGTACACACTTCTTTATCAGTTATTTTTTTGGAGTGCAAAAATCAGCGCAGCGTATTTTTGCAAGGCTGGGGCAAGGTAAAAATACGTCCTTCGGACTGATTTTTACACTCCCTTCCCCGCGCGTTTCAAACGCTTGAATTAAGAATGGAAGGGGTAGCCAAATCAGTTATTTTTATATTGTCTTTTAAAGTTCAGTTTATTAAATTTAAAAATGAAATTATAAAGGAGCTGAAATGACAGAATTGACTCTTATTTCGTCACGCAAGCGGTCTCTGAAACCGCTGGTAGAAGCGGCACTAGAAAATGAACTTCGTCTACTTGAATCTGGTATTCGGCGCTCACAACAAAGGCTGGAAGAATTTGAAGAAAAGTTTGGGCTTTCCACGGAAGAATTTATGAAGCGTTACGAAAATGACCAGTTGGACGAGACCTTGGAATTCTCCGAGTGGATTGGGGAATATCGCTTATCAGAGCGCCTTGAAGAAAAGGCCGAGACACTAAGGGAGATCCACTTTGCGCAGTGATGGCCTAATGTACGTCTATCACTACACCATAAACACCAAGGTAGCGAGGATAATGTTGTTACGTCCCATGCCTCCGATCTTGCCTCTGTCCTCAACGAAATTGAATCCATGAAACCTCTGGAATAATCTACCATTTACCCCTTCCTTCTTCAGGCTGTGCAAAAAACCTATTGGCTTGTCATTACCCGCATAAATCTACCCGAAGGAATGTTTTTAAGGAGCAAAACAATTCTATCTATTTCAAAATCCTTATTCGACAATTATTTTTTGTCAAATGGAATTCTTTACAAAAAACAACAAAAATAGGATTCGTAATACTATGCGTGCTTAGCTATGACGCTCAGGATGACTCCGAAATACGTGAATATAACTGTGAGAGCAAAAGAATACTGGCGAGTGTTTGTTTATTGCTTGATGATGGTTGAAGTATAGGATATAAGGGTAGAAGGTCTTGGGCAACTCCATCCAATGGTATTCAAAGATTTGCTTTTCTCGGATCCCACATTTTCTAAATGCTACAAATCTCTACACACTAAGATTCTCCTGCTTTGTCACACATCCTATCCACAGAATACTCTATCCACCAAACAAATACAGACTATTCCACTGTTTTCGCTCTAAGGTTCTTCTTTCATGATTTGCCAAATCGCTATTCCAAAAACAAGGTATACACCTATACCTATGATTAAGGCTGCGATTTCAAGACCGCTCATCTTTCGCCTCCTTGATCTTATTCAAGTTTTGCCAAATACGCCTACTTAAGACTATTAGCGAGATAGCTAATAATGAGACGGCTGCAAAACCCAATGATGCAAAAAATATCTTAAGAGGTGTAAGAGTGGTGACTATCAAACCAATAGCACCACCGCCAATTGTGAGAATTGAAACCCACACAAGCCGTAACAACTCAACATAAAATTTCTGTCGTTCTAAAAAATATTGTTCGTTCAATGCAACTAATCCTCTCAATCCTTTGCCGTTATTTTTTTAAAGATACAAAAGTCACATCCTAATGGCAAGCAAAAAGTGCAAAGGAGAGAGACTTAAACACTCCTATTTATTTTTTTCGCTAAACGCTGCAAAGACTCTAC
>JBHIAW010000217.1:0-4520 GCA_046758765.1 bacterium | reverse complement strand
GGAGCCTCGGAGACTCCGGGATTTATTATGCAAGAATAATCTCACGACTCCTTGGCCCACAATTCAATAGCATGTCCAACGTTGAAAGATTATAAATAAAATCTCCCCAGAGCTGTGGATAGATGGGTGGGTGAAAATTGGCGAAGGTGGCTTGAATCCCGTTACCATGCATCTTGTCCAATTCGAGGTACTTTTCAACAACTGGAAAAGTCAAATAAATCTCAGCATTTAATAGTTGACAAATACTAATAAGAAGTTCCGTTCCTTTACCTGTTGCGCCCAGTTCCGACTGTAAGACCAACTCGCTCTTTAGACCTAAGGCATCCCAAACAAATCGGATCAACTCAATGTTTAGTTCAATCAGTAAGTTGTGATTTTTTTTGTAAATGGCTTCGATAGCAGAAAAATATTCTTCCAAATAAGGCGCGTTTGCATAATTTTGTTGAATACTCCGTATATGTTTTTTACGCCAATCCATCTCATTGAAAATTTCCACTCTACGGATAATCTGCAAGCCACGCCCCTTTTTGTGTACGGGAACCGTCAACCAAAGCTCACCTTGTTCGTTTTTTAAACGATTTCGGTTCACCCAGCCCCATCCTCGGGGGAATTGCACATCATCAAGCAAAATCAGGCAGTCCGCTTTCATAGCCTTGAAGAAGAATCCCGGCCAAGGGAGATAGATAGGTTGGTGGGTCGTGACGGTCATAGATTTTAATTACTTCATTCCTGTATTTGTTAGGATATCTTCCAAACTCGTTTGTCTCTCTTTATCTCAGGGGGTGAATTGTCTTGCCCTAAATAGTTTTGCCTTGTACTTAGTGTGCATTAATTGGATCGTCAGGCAACTTCGGTTGTTGAGCAGCTTTATAGGCGAGTTGGTCGCAACGTTCATTTTCAACCGTGCCCTTATGCGCTCGTGTCCATCTGAATTCTACTTTATGTTTCTCACATAATTCTAATAGTCGTTTCCATAAGTCCACATTTAAGGCATATTCTGCTTTGTTTCGTTTCCAACCCCTGGCTCGCCAGCGTTCAACCCAGCCTTTGTTCATACTGTTCACCAGATATTGAGAATCACTGTAGAGTGTGACTTTACACGTTCCTTTCAGGGATTCCAGCCCTTTGATGACCGCCATAATTTCCATGCGATTATTCGTTGTGTTATTGAATCCACCGGAAATCTCTTTACGCTTACCCTGATAAATCAAAACAGCCGCGTAGCCACCTGGGCCAGGATTTCCAATGCAGGCGCCATCGGTGTAGATGGTGACTGATTTAAGCTCGCTCATACTTGTTTGCCTTTTGCGCTTAGGCTTACCAATGACTATTTATGATTGATTATTTTCTATTTTCTATCAACCGCTAACAACAGGCGATACGATCATTTGACCGAACCGGCAATAATCAATTGACAATCCAGGGCATTAGCCACCTCGGATTCTTTTAGTCAACGCTGGTTCTGTGCCCATTAATCTCTGGTATAAAGTTAACTGTCCCCGGTGGTACATTTCTTGAGCAATGCCGTGTTGCAGCCATGCCAGGCGTGTGCCAAGCTGGCCGTCAAAGCGTCTGATAAGTTGCAGCATGTGCAGCTCACCAACCTCGTGAAATTTCTTTTCTGCGTCTTCAAACTGAGTCTTAAGTAATTTTACAAGTTCCTCTTTGCGATTTGCTTGGTAGGCTTCTGAAGCATACATGTCAAGCAGCTTCGGCCAGGGCGCTCGACGGAAATTGGTATCCGACCGCGTCAGTTCGCCGGTCATCATCATGGCGACTTCCAGAATATGCACCACTAATTCTTTTACACTGCGAACTTCTGGTGTGGGCCTGAAATCGAATTTGTCCGGTGGGATGTTCTCCACCTCTTCAATGAGTCCTAGTCTGGTGTCTTCCCAGGCTTCGAGGGTTTCTTCTAAAAGTGATTTGAATGAAGACATGTTTAACGCTTTCTTCGTTGAATATTTTGAACAGATCTTTGAAGTCGGGATTGGCTTCCATCTTTACCTCGAATGATAAGCCATATCAGCAAAATTAATATATTGTACCCTCAGAGGTTCAACAACGCTAAGGCGCTTTCTTTACCCTTCTCTCCAACTTCCAGCACCGGTCCCACACAGGAAGGACAACCGCTTTCGCATCCACATCGTTGAATCAACTCCCGAGCGGCCTCTTTTATTTCGTCGTGCAAATGAAATATTTTTCGGCTGAAACCCACTCCGCCTGCGTGGTTGTCATAAACAAAAATGGTGGGACACTGGCTCATGGGAGCGCGCACCATGGGCACAGAGCGAATATCTTTGGGATCGCACATCATAAAGACGGCTGCGACCGTATGCAACGCATTCGCCAACGCAGTCAATCCATCACCGAGGGTCGTTTGGGAAACTTGCAGTTTATCGCCTACATTTGACTGAAATTCCCACCAGTAAGCGGTGGTATGCATCTCTAACTCCGGCAACTCTACTTTGCCAAATCCGATATTTTCGTGGGTCTCGAATTTCAGCTTTTTGTATTTGGTGGTCTGCCAATGGACATTGACTTCGCCATGCGCCCTTTTCCCTTCGGGCACTTCTTTTTCCTCAAACACATCCAGAACCCTGAGACTGGTGTCGGTGTGGGCATCGGTGTAGTAGTCCACCCCCACCTGATGCACATAGGCCTTTTTGCGTTCCCAGTCCAGTTTGTCCACGTGGTACTGTTTGCTTTCGTGAATGTAGATAGCGTCATTATGCAGCATGATGGGGGCATCCAGCAAATTGATTTCGCCAATGACGCGTTCTTCATTGGTCGTGTCGATAATCACCACGTTTTCAGGTGTGGCGCTGCGCAGACTCACGGCTTCGGCAGGGTAAGCATCGGTCATCCAGTGGAATTTGCCGGGTTCCGGTTCCTCTTGGTTTTCAACAGAATTAGGAGGCACGTAATGTAGGACGTGATTTTCTTCCAGATATTCAAGAATTTCCCGAGTGGTCTCCACCCCGAATTTCTCATTTTCCTCGAACGGCAGCTCAAAGGCTCCGCATTTAATATGGTCCAAAAGAATGATTAGATTGTCCGGATCAACCACGCCTGATTCTGGTGGTTTACCAAAAAAATACTCGGCATGGTTAACAATGTACTGGTCAATGGGCGCGCTAGAGGCCACGAGAACGGCTACCGACGCTTCTGCTCGCCTTCCAGCCCGGCCCGCTTGCTGCCAGGCGCTGGCGATGGTGCCAGGATAGCCGGCCATCACCGCCGCCTGCAGTTGGCCGATGTCAATCCCCAACTCCAAAGCATTGGTGCTGACCACGCCGAGAATCTCACCGGTGCGCAAACCTCGTTCAATGGCCCTTCTTTCGGTGGGCAGATAACCCCCGCGGTATCCTCGAATGAGACTGGGTGATCTTTTGGCCTTTTGGACCATTTCCTTTAAATACGTTACCAGAATTTCAACCCGTAGACGACTGCGTGCGAATACGATGGTTTGAATATCGTTCAGCAAGAATTTCCGGGCAATGGCTCTCGCTTCTTTGATGCACGACTTACGAATTCCCAATTCACGATTCACTACCGGGGGATTGTAAAGAATGAAATGCTTTTCGCCGCGCGGTGCACCATTGTTATCGACCAATTCCACCGGCTGTTCAGTGATCTGCTCAGCCAATTCTTTAGGATTGGCTATGGTGGCCGAGCAACAAATGAATTGTGGACTGGAACCATAGAAATGACAGATTCGACGGAGTCGTCGTAAAACATTAGCCAAATGACTGCCGAACACGCCGCGGTAATTGTGCAGTTCGTCAATAACTACATAACGCAGGTTTTCAAACAGCTTCACCCATTTGGTGTGGTGCGGCAGTATCCCTTGATGCAGCATGTCGGGATTAGTGACCACGATGTGGCCAGAACTCCGAATGGCTTTCCGTGCTGAGGCAGGCGTGTCGCCATCAAAGGTGTACGTTTTTATGTCGAAATTGATTTTTCCTCCCAACAAAGTAACCAGCTCATGCAGCTCCGCCACCTGATCCTGGGACAGGGCTTTGGTTGGAAAGAGGTATAGCGCACGTGCTTCGGGATTGCACAAAACCGTATTTAAAACAGGCAAATTGTAGCAAAGAGTTTTTCCACTGGCGGTCGGTGTGACCACCACGACGTTTTTCCCTTCTAATATTAATCCAATAGCCTCTGTCTGATGGGTGTAAAGCTGTTTGATGCCGTGTTGGTTAATGGCTTGAATCAATGAAGCCTGCATGTTTGCTGGGAAATCCGAGTACTGGGCTTCTTGCGCAGCAAGTACTTGCCAGGCCGTCACATTGGCCATGAAGTCGGGATCGGTTTTGAGTTGATCGAGGATTTGGGGAAGGTTCATAAAACTATCTATTCACCTTTTTTAGTTTGTATTATGATTGCCAAATTACCAGCAGCAGACCAAGCAAATTCAAAATTCTCCTCCTCTATCTGAATGCGTCCTTCTTCGGGGTCCAAAAGGATCACTTGGTTTTTTGATATAGATTCAACTACTACGGTATGGTGGT
>JBHIAW010000216.1:0-4547 GCA_046758765.1 bacterium | reverse complement strand
AGTCATTAGTACGTTGCACACGGCGGGTGTCCTTAAGGAGTATGCCATCGGCGGTGCCATTGCTACCATCTACTATACCGAACCTTTTGCCAGCTATGATGTGGACATGGTTTAAAGGAAAGATTTGAAAATTTTAGAGGTGAGCGACGAAGAAAGTCGTTGTCAAAAACGAAAAAGAGGTAGAAAAATACCGGCAAAGACTGTTTAAAGCAAAAGAAGCGTATCGCAAAGAACAAGCCAAATTGCCTTTTGAAAAGAAAATAGAAATCGTTATGAAGTTAAACAGATTTGTCAAGGAGTGGAGGCAGAGAGTTCAGTTATGGTAAAAGTTGAGAAATTGAATAATTCACACTTTAACAAGAAATAGTCTAGAATGGAATCTATTTCAAGACAAATTGCTAATTTCGCTTTGAGACTCAGATACGAAGATTTGCCCGCAGAAGTAGTAACAGAAGTGAAGCGGTTCCTTTACGATTCGGTCGGATGCGCTTTTGGCGGCTATGCTACCCATGATGTGACAATAGTAAGAAATATTTACCAAGATATGGGCGGCAAAGCCGAATCCACGGTGATAGGAAGTGGTGATAAAATTCCAGCCTACCATGCCACATTTCTAAACAGCTTGATGGTGCGTGCACTGGATTTTAACGATATTTACTGGAAGCAAGACCCCAGTCATCCGAGCGACTTAATCCCTGTTGCATTAGCTGTGGGTGAAAGAGAACACAAGAGCGCTAAAGAGGTTATCACGGCCATTGTTTTAGCCTACGAATTTGAATGTCGCTTGTGTGAATTTGCTGTCCCAGGAATTCGCGAAAGAAAATGGCACCATGCTTCTTTAACACAGTTGGTTTCACCGATAGTCGCAGGATATTTGATTGATTTAGACGAAGATGAAATGGTGAATGCCATTGGGATATCAGGTTCACACAACTTCACGCTTAGCGCGGTTACAGCAGGCCAATTGACCATGATGAAGAATACCGTAGACCCGCTTGCAGCACAAAGTGGCGTCATGGCAGCATTGATGGCAAAACAAGGTTACACGGGCACAGAACAAATCTTCGAAGGTAAGGAAGGCTTGATGCAAACGTTAGGTCCGGATTGGGAGGTGGAAAAGCTGGTGGGAGGTCTTGGTGAGCATTTCAAGATTCTCGATTGTTCTATGAAAGCTTTTCCTACGGAAGCGCTTACCCATTCTCATATTGCCGCAACGTTGAAAGTTGTCACCGAGCACGACATCAAACCTGAAGACATCCAGGAAGTGACGATTACTACTATTGCCAGAGCCGTCGACATTCTGTTTGATCGGGAAAAATATCGACCGATCTCCCGAGAAACGGCCGACCATAGTTTACCCTATTGCATCGCGGCCGCCATTGTAGACCGTAGAATTACCACCGAACAATTTAACGAAGACAGAATTAAAGACCCGAAAATACAGCGTGTGCTCCCGAAAATAAGAGGGGAAGCGAGCGAAGAATTTGAGAAGATGTTTCCAGAGAAACAGCCTTCTAAAGTGACTGTTCGACTCAAGAATGGACAAATGTATTCTGCCCAAGTGGACTACCCGAAAGGCGATCCTCGTGAGCCTATGAGTAATGAAGATTTAGAAAATAAATTTCGAGGCTTGGCGTCTGGGCTAATTTCTGAGAAAAAGCAGCATGAGATAAAGCAAGCCATTTGGGGTCTGGAGTTGTTTAAGGATGTTGGTCAATTTATGGACTTACTAAAGGTGGATAGAGATGCGTGATATTGTTGAAGCGCAAAGAGGAGTTTCTCGCAAGAATAAGAAAAAACAAATATTGCCGAAAGCCAAGCTAACAGACTTGTATTATTATATGCTGTTAAATCGCGCCTTAGATGATAGAATTACCATCCTTTATCGACAAGGGAAAATTTTAGGGGGGGCTTTTGTAAGTCGCGGGCAGGAGGCTACCTCGGTCGGCTCGGCTTATGCCTTGCAGGAAGGCGACGTCATCGGTCCGATGATCAGAAATGCAGGAGCCTTACTAGTCCGGGGTGTTTCACCTGCCGAGTTTTTAGCGAATTACTTAGGGAAAAAGACTGGTCCCACGCAAGGGAAAGAGGGCAACTCTCACTTTGGTGATTTGAAGCGAGGTGTTTTGGCTCCAGTGAGTATGTTAGGTGCACTTATTCCAGTTAGTGCTGGCGCCGCTTTGGCTTTTAAGATGAAGAAACAGCCAAACGTGGCTTTGACTTGGATTGGTGATGGGGGTGCCAGTATTGGCGATTTTCACGAAGGGCTAAATTTTGCTGCCGTAATGAAATTGCCGTTGGTACTGATTATCGAGAACAACGGATACGCCTATTCAACACCTGTCAGCAAACAAAGCTTGGTAGAAGACCTCGTAGTTAGAGCGGAAGGATATGGTATTCCAGGGGAAATTGTAGATGGCAACGATGTGTTGGCTGTCTACGAAGTGACCAAGTGGGCGGTTGAGCGGGCACGAAAGGGTGGCGGGCCCACACTGATTGAGTCCAAGACATTTCGCATGAAAGGCCACGCTGAACATGATGATGCGTTTTATGTGCCAAAAGAGTTGTTTGAATATTGGGAAAAACGCGACCCTATTAAGAGATATGAACAGTATTTATTGAATGAAAAAATTTTGACTTCAAAAGAGTTAGCTGCCATCAAGAGCAGAGTCAAGCAAGAGATTGATGAAGCTCAAAAATTCGCAGAGCAAGGTGCCCTACCAAAACCCGAAGAAGCAGCAGAAGGGGTTTATGCAAATTAGGTCACTTGATATTTGCCGCATGTCCGAATTCTTGCCGGTCGCACTTGAATTATTTGAAAAAAGTCTCTATATTCATGCAATCAGTTTTATAGAAATTAATTAACAGACAGATAGTCATATATATGAGTCCCATCACTTACATAGAAGCCATATCTCAAGGAATCCGCGAAGAAATGCAGCGGGAGGAAACTGTTTTCTGTTTAGGGGAAGACATCGGAGAATATGGTGGCGCTTTTAGAGTGACAAAAGGATTTATCAAAGAATTTGGTGAAGAGCGGGTTATTGACACAATTTTGGCAGAGTCAGCCATCATTGGTGTTTCCATTGGCGCGGCGATGATGGGCCTGCGACCCGTGGCAGAAATGCAGTTTGCGGATTTTGTTTCCTGCGGTTGGAATCAGATCGTCAATGTGGCGGCTAAGTCACACTATCGCTGGGGCGCCGCGGTGCCTATGGTGATTCGCTTGCCTTCCGGAGGTGGACTGCATGCTGGTCCGTTTCATTCACAGAATCCAGAAGCCTGGTTTTTTCATGTGCCAGGCTTGAAGTTAGTTGCGCCTGCAACGCCTTATGATGCCAAAGGCCTCATAAAAGCCGCCATTCGGGATAACAATCCCGTGCTTTATTTTGAACACAAATATCTGTACCGACATGTCAAAGACGAGGTGCCCGCAGATGACTACATTGTACCGATTGGGCAAGCTGAGATAAAGCGTTCGGGAAACGATATTTCGCTGATTACTTATGGTTCGATGGTACATTTCTCGCTGGAGGCTGCGGAAAACTTAGCCAAAGAAGGCGTGGAGGTTGAGGTCGTGGATTTACGTTCGCTGCTACCGTTTGACAAACAAATGATTTTGGACTCTGTTAAAAAAACTAACAAAGTCATGATAGTACATGAAGCCACTTTAACAGGCGGCATAGGTGGAGAAATTGCTGCGGTAGTTTCAAGAGAAGCATTTGAGTATCTGGACGCTCCCATTGTTCGGGTTGCGTCCATTGATACGCCGGTGCCGTACAGCTCACCGTTGGAGGAGTATTTTATGCCCAATGCCGAGAAAATTGAGACGGCGTTGCGGGATTTAGCAATATATTGACCTAATTTAAGTTACAGCTATTTATGAAGTAATATTAACTTTTGAGAGTTACTAATGAAGCTAAAAGCGATTATTCATGAAGCCGAAGAAGGAGGCTATTGGGCTGAAATCCCAGCAATAGAAGGATGTGTGACTCAAGGTGAAACTTTCGAAGAGCTGCTAAAAAATATATACGAAGCGGTTGAAGCTTGTTTGTCGGTAGATATTTCAGAATATGAAGTGTCAGACAAAGATAAAGTGCTGGAAATAGCGGTGTGAAATCGGTTTCAGAAAAAGAATTTGCGCGTTTGCTCGAGAAAAAAGGCTGGCGACTTGCGCGGATCAGAGGTAGTCATCATGTTTATGTTATATCAGGCAAATCGGCAAGGATATCGATACCCATTCATGGAAAGAAGCCTTTGAAAATGGGTCTACTTAAGCATTTAATGAAAATTGCAGAAATAGAAGAGGACGAACTTTGAATCACTGATTGATATGAACGAACTCATTGCAGTAATGATCATGTTTGTTGGAGCAGGTGTTGTTGTCCTGCTAATGCTAGGTCTATCCCAATGGCTTGGCCCCAAAAAACGAAACCCCGCAAAAGACCAAGCGTTTGAATGTGGAAATTTGCCGATTTCATTGCCTGGGGACAGATTTTCAGTAAAATTTTATACCGTAGCCATTTTGTTTGTCTTATTTGACATAG
>JBHIAW010000215.1:0-4565 GCA_046758765.1 bacterium | reverse complement strand
TGCAGCGATGACAATATTCTGAATCCCCCTCCGTATGTCTACCACATCCCAGAGCAGACCAATGATGGCTGGCAGACGGCCAGTTTAGAAGATGTTGGGATAGATGAAAGCATAATCGGCGGCGCCATTGATCGCATTAACTACAACCTATATCAAAATGTTCATAGCATTCTGATTGTCAAAGATGGAAAGCTTGTTTTTGAAGAGTATTTTAGCGGTTATAAATGGGACTATAACGGCGATCAATTTAGAGGTGAATTCACTGAATTTGGAATCAATACGATTCATAATATGGCTTCGGTTACAAAGAGTTTTACATCTGCTTTAGTCGGAATCGCAATAGACCATGGTTTTATTCAAGATGTTGATGAAAAAGTTTTTACTTTCTTTCCTGAATATTCATATCTGAATAATGAACAAAAAGATAGGATTGCTGTGAAACATTTACTTTCTATGAGTGCAGGTTTAGAGTGGGACGAGTGGAGTTACCCCTATACGGATTCCAGAAACAGCCACGTTGCCATGAATCGCAGCGGCGACCCGATCAGATATGTTCTTGCAAGACCGGTGGTAGCAGGACCAGGTGAGACATTTGTTTATAACAGCGGACTTTCAATTACGTTGGGTGGTGCAATTTACAACGCTTCGGAATATCGGGCAGATAAATTCGCCGAAGAATTTCTATTTGGACCGCTCGGTATAACCGATTACAGTTGGGAAAGATATCCTAATGGTACCATTCAAACAGGGGGAGGCTTATACCTGCGTCCACGGGATATGGCAAAATTGGGCTACTTATACTTGCAGGATGGAGTTTGGAACGGCCGACAAATCATTTCTAAAGAGTGGATTGAGGAGTCTACGAAAACACATATTTCAATCGATTCGGTATGGAGATATGGCTACCAATGGTGGCTGCGAACCTATCATGTAAATTCGAGGAGTATTGAGTCATTTGCTGCACGAGGATGGGGGGGCCAGAATATCATCGTGTTCCCAACTTTGAATATGGTGGTGGTATTTACTGGCGGTAATTATGCAACCCCTGAACCGGTTGATGAAATACTGACTCGTTTCATCTTGCCGGCGTTAGACTGAATTTCAACAATTGATTCATTTATGGCATTTGTACAAAATTATAGAGTTCTGCAAAATGTAATTTTGCGTCATTTCGAAGCGTTAGCGAGAAATCTGACTGTGTCCAAAACGCAGATTTCTCCGGTCGGTCGAAATAACAAATTGAGCTGTTTTACAGAAGTCAAACAAAATTAAAAAATGGAGACTGTTAAAATGAAAAGAACTGCATATCCAATAATTGCTCTTTTAGTGTTGTTGGTAGGCCTGCCAGCCAGCGCACAGCATCGCGTTGGAATCGTGGGTGGTTTGAATTTTGCCGAATTCAACGTTGCACATAAAGCCCCCTCAACTGACTATTCAACTAAAACCGTTTTCGGCGTTGGAGGCGTGGTAGATTTGCGCCTGAGTGAAAACTTCAGTCTGCGCCTGGCACCCATGTATGTGCAAAAAGGCGCACGTGTGAAAGATATTGATGACGGAATTGAATTTCCATTCAAATCATCATTTCTGGAACTGCCAGTTTTTTTGAAAGCTGAGCTCGGCCGCACTGTCAGGCCCTATATCATGGTTGGCCCAACGGTCGGCTATCTTTTAAACTCGAATGTTGAGGGCGATCTTAGCGGTGTGACTTTCAAAGGTGACCTGAAAGATGTAACGGAAAGTATTGACTTCGGCTTTGGATTCGGGGCCGGCGTCAGCTATGCGCTCGGTACAGCTTCGATTTTCCTGGAAGGTCGCTATTCCCTCGGTTTATCCAACATGCAAAAAGGCGGCACATTCAAACTTGTCGCAGGGCCTGTGGCTGAGGAAATAACCTGGGACAAGGAAGAAGATAAGTATAAGAACCGAGGGTTCCAGATTATGGCTGGCGTTACGTTTCCTCTTGGAAAGTGATAATTGGGAACCAGCAAACTCGCGGAGTAAGGAGCATAAAAGTAACTGGCGGGTCGGAATTCTAAATGAAGTTAATGGTGACCCGTTCGAACTCTAACTCATTTAAAAGGAGGTGTTCATTATGAAAGCACTCTTCACCTTTATCAGCGTGTTTGTGTTGAGCTTCTCACAACTTGCATGGTCTCATACCCCTGAGAAGACAACCGACTGGCAAGCTTTTAGCAAGAATCTAGTGAAAGCCCTGGCCACGCCCAACGAGGGATTGCAGTTATCTGCGATGCAACGGATTATCACTTACGCGGACAAGTTGGATGTGGACGATGCGGTATTTGATATTATGCGCTTCTATCGCGATCACAAAAACGAAAAGGTTCGCCAACTGGCTCTGACAACGCTTTATAAAACGCAGAATAAATGGGCGATGGGCTTCTTGAGACTGGCGGTCAGATTCGAGAAATCGCCGCTATTAAAGAGGCAAATCTACAAGATCCTAGAAAACTACGACGGTTAGAGTCGTAAAAAAACGGTACGTATATTAAGCGGAAAAATCTCATTTAGAAACTTGCTCCCGAATTCTCTCGTGGGGTTCGGGAGCGCTTTCCCATTCGGCGGCGCAAATCCTTCTCATCGTTCTAGCCGGTCTGCTGCTCATCGACCTGGCGTTGCTAGGGGCAGCGATGGCCTGTTTGCAACGAGCGCGCGGCTCCCTCAGGATTGACTGGGAGGAAGCGAGATGCTAGCAGATATTCGGACTGTGATACGGTCTGTCTATCGAAAGGAGCAGGAAGATGTCTATTATCAGGTACAAAACCGGCGAAGTCCGATTAGCATGGAGACTACTGATTATCATTATGCTCTTCGTGGCTGTTGCCGTTCTTCTCCGATTCATACCCATCAGTTTATACACTGCGTTTCTAACCAGTAGCGGGATGGCTCAGGAGACTGCTCTCACAAATGCAAAAGCCATCGTCTTTGAAGATCCAGCCTGGTCAATGGTCATCGGCATTCTCAACGGGCTTTTGAGCCTTCCGCTTGTTTGGTTTCTGATAAAAGTCGTCGAGAGACGCAGCTTTGCATGGAAGACTGTGGGTCTGGATTGGAAGCGCAACAGCCTTTCGGCACTGGCATTTGGCGCTCTGCTGGCGCTGCTGATGTACGTTGGCTCTCAGCTCGTTGGTCATGCCTTTAGCTCCCCCATACCCTCCGTGAATATCGTCCTGGCTGGCTTGAGCGTTCCTATCGTTATCCAGAATTTCGCCCACTACCTGGCGATGGGCTTCGGCGAGGAGGTGGTGTTCAGGGGGTACGTGCAGAGCAGGCTGGTGGAGCGATACGGAGCGCCCTGGGGGATTCTGATTGCCAGTGTTACGTTCACTTTATTGCATCTGGGTTTCATGTCCTTATCGCCCGTTACCATCTTCTCTGCTGTGATGCTCTGGGTGACTATCGGGGCTCTATACCATTGGAGCAAGTCGCTTTATCTTGTCGGCATGTTCCACGGGATGGCAAACACCCTGTTGAACACTTTGCATCTCGAGGATACCGAGGTCGGCGGTCTGATCGTGCATGCTCTGGCGCTGCTGCTGGTTATCATTGTTGCGCTTTACAGATCAAGGGCTTCCAATGTCCGCTCGAATCCAACGTGAGCCTTCGCGGCATTACAATAGCTTGCACACGGGCCTCCGAAAAGCTGCTGTTTTCGGTTTCCTCCCTCCGGTCGGCGGCCGGTGAGCAAGGGTTATGGCCGGCCCGTCCATCGGAATCCTTTTGAGCTCTGATTTAGAGACTGAATTTAGCGGTGTAGCTTTCAAGGGTGACTCAAAGGATGCCACCAACACGGTTGATGTCGCGGCGGCATTCGGGGCTGGCATCAGATATTCAGATATACGGTTGGAAGGCTCTCCATTTTTTGGGAGGGTCGCTATTCCCTTGGTTTTACCGACACTATAAAGGGAGGCACATTTGAAATGGCCACTGGCCGTTTGAGCGAGGAAATAACTTGGGACAAGAAAACCGACAAGATTAAGAACCGAGGCTTCCGGATCATGGCTGGCGTTACATTTCCGATGGGTCGACGGATAGAGTAAAGCATAAGGTTAATTATGGGAACAAAGAGGTGTCCAGTCGGTCCAAGAATAGATTCCTGTGTAGGGAACTCAAGTCAGAAAGCAAGAATGAAGACTTTGCAGGGTTGATGTTAAAATCTTTGAAGAGTCCAAACCGGACGAATTGAAAACAAAGGAGAAAAGTTATGAAACGGTTTTGGTTTATAGCGCCTTATGGCATCATGGCAAGTGTCATATTTATTATTGCCTGTGGTAAAGATCAGTCCAAGCGTGAAAGTAGGAAATTTGATTTGGTCGAAGTTGCTCAATCCGACCGTCTATGGAACTGGAAAGTAGTTGAAAAGGGTTAATTCTGGACTTAAAAATATTTTGGCCAAGAAAAGCTTAAATAGATGGGCAACCAAAGACCTTTTAGAAAAAATTCAGAGCCGATTCCAATTCAATCGCAATGGATTAAGAATATACGTGCTGGGGATACGGCTGCATTTGAGAAGCTGTTCAATATGTATTGCCAGCGCTTGATCAATT
>JBHIAW010000214.1:0-4573 GCA_046758765.1 bacterium | reverse complement strand
CGCGCTAATGCGCAAATAAGAATTCACAAAAACCAAATAACAAATAAATCTCAAATTCCAAATATGAATGACCCAAACAATATTTTCACTAAACGATGACTTCTAATCTACGAAGTATCTTTAACCTTAGATTTGACCGCCTGCTCTTTTTGCTTTTTTCTGACACGAAGGTTGTAAATGCTGAACAATAGCACAATCACGCTTAAACCAAAGATACCAAATGCCATTCTCTGCCGACTCTTAAAAGAACTGAAACGCTCCTCTAATTTCTTTTCCAACAAATGTAATTCATGCTCTTTTTCTAATAGCTCAATTTCTTTATTGCGCAGATCATCATTTTTCTTAGCTAAGCGGAGCTGCTCTACATTAAGTTCTCGCTGAAATTGTTGCAGTTCTTGCTCTTTGGCCATCAGATAGCTATGTTGTTTTCTTAGCTCCATAAGCTGTGCATCGATTTTTTTCCTGATATCTTCAGGTTCCGCTGCTTTTGATTCTTCCATGATTTGGGGTTCGATTTGGCTAGAAGGCTTGTCCGGTGCTGACTCATCTGGTTGGGGCGCTTCTCGGCAGGCTGCCAAGACAAATCCCACGATAATCACCACAGAAGTTGCACGTGCAGCAAACAGATATTTTTGAAGTTTCATGACTCCTCTCTTCTGCATGAGGTCGTTTGGTTATTATCTTACTCCCCCATCATTTGGACCACCACGCTCCTTCTCCTGGGTCGGTTGTCAAAATCGATTACAACAAGCTGCTGCCAGGTGCCTAAAAGAAGCCGGCCCTTCTTAAATGGTACCGTGAACGAAGCACCCAGCAAAGCCGCCCGAACATGGGCATAGCCGTTGCCATCTCCCCAGGTGGCATCGTGGTGGTAGGTCACACCAATGGGAGCAACTTTCTCAAAGGCTTCTGGTAAATCTTTCAATAAACCCGGCTCATATTCAATGGTAGTGACCCCGGCGGTCGAACCTGACACAAAAACGGTTAGGCTGCCTTTGGTGAGCTCAGATTTATTCAGAACCGTTTGAACTTCCTGTGTAATATCAATTATATCTGTGTAACCACGGGTGGAGATTTCAATTGAATCAGTTATAATTTTCATTCTTGCTTACGAATTTATTATTCAAATGAAGATTAGTTTTCGATACTTAAAAGTAATTAGTCATTAAGGCATTGATCTCCGTTGTCGTTGCCGATTCCAATCGACAATTGACAATCGTCAATTGTCAATCTTTAGAATCTGCTATTTTTGTGGTCGAAATTGGTCATGTTCCAAAATCCCTGAAACCGGTGTCGAATTTCTTCATGCGATAAATCTTTTAGTCTTTCCAAACTAAGCTTCTCAACACAAAAAGAAGCCAAGGTGCTGCCAAAGATTACCGCACGTCTCAAGTTTTGCTGTGAAAGATCATCGGTTTTAGCCAGGTAGCCCATAAAACCACCGGCGAAAGCATCCCCGGCTCCTGTGGGATCATAAATGAATTCTAATGGATAAGCCGGAGCCCAGAAAAATGAATCCTGAGTAATCATTAATGCCCCATGTTCTCCCTTCTTTATTATGATTATCTTTGGACCCATTTCATTTATGCATTTCACAGCTTTTACCAGATTCGGCTCTTGAACCAGTTGACGAGCTTCCGAGTCATTAATGATAAGCACGTCCACCACGCCTAAGGTCTCTCGGAGCGCAGGTAAGCTCCCCTCGATCCAGAAATTCATAGTATCCAGCGCTACTAATTTTGGAGAATCGATTTGTTTAAGGACCTCAAGTTGCAATTCGGGTTCGATATTCGCCAAGAAGATGTACTTACTGTTTTTGTATTCTGCAGGAATGACGGGTTGAAAATTTTCAAAAACATTTAAATCGGTAAAAAGTGTTTCACGAGTATTCAAGTCAAATCCATACTTCCCGCCCCAGCGGAAAGTCTTTCCTTTCTCTACTACCAAGCCGCTCAAATCCACATTTCGTCGCGCCATAAAATCTAATTTATCTCTTGGAAAGTCCTCGCCAACCACACCTACCAGACGTACGGGGGCAAAATAGGAGGCAGCCGCACTAAAATAAATCGCCGACCCACCTAAAGCATCCTCCGCTTTTCCAAAAGGAGTTTCAACCGAGTCCAAGGCCACGGACCCCACAACAAGAGTGCTCATGTGTCATCTCCTTAACCATGTTTGTGCTGTGACATTAATTAAATGTTGTATGTAGAGAGTGGAGCGTTGAGAGGCGAGAGGGGTAGACGGTTAGCATCTCTCCACACTCTATTCTTCACTCTAGATAACCTCACATTCTCTCCGGAGCTGTGATGCCCAAAATATGTAATGCGTTGGCTAAAACAATTCGGGTGCATTCAACCAGAATTAACCGGGCCTGGGTCAACTGCTTATTTTCGGTCACTACCCGATGATGATGATAAAAGCGGTGGAAGGCCGCGGCCAGCTCCTTGAGATAATTGGGTAAACGATGGGGTTCCAAAAATTTAGCAGCTTTTGAAACCACCTCAGGAAACTCTATAAGTTTCTTAATTAAATTAATCTCTTCGGTTTGATTCAACAATTCTAAATCTGCCTGCTCAGAGAATCTCACTCCTTGTTCTTCAGCATACTTTAAAATGTTGCAAACGCGCGCATGCGCGTACTGCACATAATAAACTGGGTTTTCTTCGGAGGTGTCTTTTGCTAAAGCAATATCAAAATCCAAAGGGCCTTGACTCCGCCGGGTTAAGAAAAAGAAGCGAGCAACATCCACCCCGACTTCCTTGATTAGCTCCTCCATCTCAATGATCTTGCCCGCCCGCTTTGACATCTTAACGACTTCACCCTTTTGGAGTAAATTGACCTGTTGAACGATATTGACCTCAAAGCTGCCCTTGGGATACCCCAGCGCCACCAGAGCTGCCTTCATCCTGTCTATGTAGCCATGGTGGTCAGGTCCCCAAAGATCGTAAAGTTTTTCAAATCCACGCTGATATTTATTTAGATGGTAAGCAATGTCCACTAAAAAGTAGGTGGGCTCCCCTTCCTTAGTCACCAGTACTCTATCTTTTTCATCGCCGAACATGGAAGATTTAAACCACTTGGCGCCATCTTTTTCATACAAATAGCCCTTCTTAGATAACAAGTCCAGGACTTCTAAATGCGCTTTGCTCTCACGCAATTTACTTTCCCGAAGCCAGTTGTCAAAATGGACTCGGTAATCTTCGAGAACCTTTCGTTGAGACGCAATTATTTTCTCTAATGCCAATGCAGACAACTGCTGCCATCTGGTCTCTTTCTCTAAAGCAACAAATTTATCCCCATGGCCATCAATAATTTCTTTAGCCAAATCTCTTACATATTCGCCATGATAGCCGTCCTCAGGAAACTCTTCGTCCTTCCCTAAGAGTTCCATATAGCGAGAACTGACAGACATTCCCAAAAGACGCACCTGGCGACCGGCATCGTTGATATAATATTCCTTTTGCGTATCAAATCCAACGGCATTGAATAGATTTGCCAAAACATCTCCGACGGTAGCGGCTCGGGCGCTAACTACATTAAGTGGGCCCGTCGGGTTGGCGCTTACAAATTCAATCTGAACCCTTTGTTTATGACCCCAACTGCTTTGGCCAAATTTTTCTCCTTGTTTGAGAATATCTTTCAGCGCTTCACGGAAATAGTGCTCGTTTAAATGAAAATTAATAAATCCTCCAGCTACTTCGCCTTTCGCAATTATCTGAGGGTCCAACTCCATCGCCTCTAAGATATCTTGTGCTATCTCTTCAGGCTTTCGCCGAAGCTTGGAAGCCAATATCATGGCAATGTTGCTTGCCAAATCTCCGTGCTCTTCGCTTTTCGGTTTCTCTAAAACTATGTCCACTATTTCGTCTGACGAGAAACCTTTCGAGTCCAGAACCCTTTGGATCTGTTTTTTTAAATAATCATGCGCTCTCATTTGGTTCGTCTTTCACCTCCAACGTATCCGCATCTCCCCAAAGCCGCTCTAAACCATAGAACTCTCTTTTATGTGGTTGAAATATGTGTGCCACTACGTCGACATAGTCCAATAGTATCCATTCTTGATTGGAATATCCCTCAATATGCCAGGGACGAATTTTTTCTTTTTTTAACTGGTCAAAAATATGGTCTGAAATCGCCTTTACTTGTACATTCGTGCTTCCACAACAGATCACAAAAAAATCTGTCATTGAAGTCAAAGGACGTAGATCTAATATCAAAATGTCAGAAGCCTTTTTCTCCAATGAAAGATTCGCTATCTTATTAGCTAAATCTTGTGATGACAACTTCAGCGTAGATTTGCTAAATCCAATATCTCTGCCACTTCTAATTCGTACTGTTTTATCCATTTGAAAAGGTCTTGTCGTAATTAAATCAAGAAGGTGACTATTCAGGCTACCCTGTCATTCCGTAGGAATCTTTGTAAATTTTACCACTAAGCAAACAAGGTTCGTTCGGACGTTGATTCAAAAAAGATTCTATAGTATTATCACTCAAATCTTTGTTTTTTTGCAAGAAAGATTATTACCAAAATGTGTTCCAACGGATCAATACGGCCAACGGATACTTTGAAAAT
>JBHIAW010000213.1:0-4617 GCA_046758765.1 bacterium | reverse complement strand
TCGTTTGTGCATCTTTTTTAGTATATTCATGCGTGGTACGTAGAATTTCCCAGTCGAGTCGCAGATGTTCAATAATCGTTACTTCAACCGGTTCTTCTTTGTGATTTCGCAGTTTTATTTCCCAGGTTTCCTCCCATGATCGTTTACCTATGGACCTGCGATCTTTTTGGGTACGCTTGCCCACAATGTCAAATGCGTTACCCACGTAAACTTTTACTTCTTCATCCTTTGGGGTGTGATCTATAAAATCTTCTCCGATGAATACTAAAGACTTATCCTCATCCTCCTTATAAACTCTCACCTTTCCCTTCGGCAGCGGTATTCCAAGGCCATTTTCCTTTTTATTCTCAAATTCTAAATTAATGCGAACTTTTGTTTTATCTCTTGCGCCATCGTAAGAATACTTTTTAGAGACCTTCACTTCGGTTGGCGAAAATAATGAAATCTGTTTGATTTGATTATTCGCAACCGTTGCAGGCCGTTGCAGGGTGTAAAGGTGGTATTCAAAAAATGCTTTCTCCTCAAACTGGCGTACAGCAGCGGCTTCGGCTGCCAAAGTCTCGTAATAGGCTTTTGGAATCCGCCTCTCTACGGCTCGATGCACGTCTCCGGCCACAAGTTTTAGTTTGGCATTTTCGTAAGTAGCACCCGATTTATTGTCAATCGAAACCCAGCCTCCCAGCTCCAAGAGCGAGTCGTCTTTATTCGTTACGCCAACATATTCAGCATGCCATTGAATGCCAGTGGTCAAATACCCAACCTCGGTTCTGTGGTCACCAGCTCGCTTACAGTCAATTTGCCATACCAATGTTGGCCGAGTTATCAATCCTTCCGGTAGTTTTGGGAACGCCATGTTGACAATGGTTCCCATGTTAACGATTTTTATACCACCATCAGATTCTCTTAAAGTGACATCTTTTCCAGATGCATTCAGCAGCGTGCCCGAATAGTGAACACCTTCCTTAGCTTCCAGCTCAATTTCTTTATCAACATATTTCTGTAAAATTTTTGCCGAGTTGACTAGGTCATATTCATAATTCTGTTCTAGGATGCTCACTTTGTCGGGCGCAGTTAGAGAGACAAAGTACACCGAAGTGGGGTCAATCTGGGAAGCCACATCCTGAAATTTCATCTCGGAGACCCCTTTTTCCAACTTTAACGTTCTAACATCTTTGACCAAAGCTAAGTTATTATTGTACACAGTTAGGCCGACCTGCTGGCTTTGGGAAAAACCCCTTGCCCCCCAACTTAAGAATAAAATTACACAAATTGCACTTACTTCGATTTTGTTTTTCATTTTATTACTAACCACTAAGATTTAGACAATCATAAACATTTCTCTAACCGCAAAGAACCCAAAAAAGGCGCAAAGACCGCTGAGAATTTCAATAACGTCTCCTAAATTTTATCATTTTCTGTAACTATTCAGGCTGTCATTCCGCAAGAATCTTTTTTGAATCAACGTCCGAACGAACCTTGTTTACGTCGTGCTAAAATTTACAAAGATTACCACGAAAATAGAATTTCCCAACCGATCCAACACGGTTTGAAACGTGTTTAAATACACAGTCAGAGACTGTGTAGGATCTGGCTCCATCATTATCGGGTGTCGCGTCCGACATGAAAATTCCTACGGAATGACAGGTAAGGTTTTTCTTAAACAAGGCCTTATGTAAGTAAGAATGTTAATTACTGATTATATTACTCAAAAGATTAAGCTGCCAGACTTTCTAAATTTGACTTCAGCTTTACCAGATTTGATTCAAAATCTGATTTCTTTTTCTTCTCTCGGTTAATTACCTCTTTGGGAGCTTTATTTAGGAAATCGTGACTCTGCAACTTAGTATTCAGCCCTTCTAATTGCTTCTCTATTCGCGAAATCTCCTTCTGCAAACGTGCTTTTTCAACCTTGAAATCGATAAGCCCTTTTAACGGAAGATATATATCTAAGTTATTGACCACAGCGCTTGCCGATTTTTTAGGTTTTTTGATTTTGTGCTTACATTCGAGCTGATCAACTTTGGCTAAATGTTCAAAATATTCTTTATGTGATTTGATGAGATTAAAGTATTTTCCATTGGTGCCACTTATTATTACATTGGCCGTTTTGGTAGGCGGAATATTCATTTCACCTCGAATATTTCTAATAGCCCCAATCACGCTTTGAATAATCTCCAAATCCTTTTCTGCTGTATCATCAATAAGCGCCCGACAATCGAGTGGCCAATTTGAAATCATGATGCTTTCGGCATCATGTTCTGTTCGAATTTTCATCCACAGCTCCTCGGTGATGAACGGAATAAAAGGGTGAAGCAATTGAAGAATTCCTTTCATCACCATCACCGCTACACCCAAAGCAATTCTCTTATCATCCAAATTCTCTTCATTGTAGAGTCGGGGCTTTATGATCTCTAAATACCAGTCACAATACTCTTTCCAGAAGAAGCTGTAAATGGCATCTGTAGCTTCGTGAAACTTAAACTGGTCCAGCCCCCTGGTCACTTTTCGTATGGTTTTTTGAAAACGACTTAGAATCCATCGATCTGATAAATCTAACACACCTTGATTATGAGCTTTGCGCACAAAGTCCAAATTGCCATGCTCCAGGTCTGACTCATCCAAATTCATCCATAAGAATCTAAAAGCGTTCCAAACCTTATTCGAAAAATTTCTACCGATTTCGAAATCATCTTCAGATAAATTAATATCCTGGCCTTCAGCAGAGAGTGCCAGGAGAGAAAACCTTACCGCATCCGCACTGTATTTTTCCACCATATCAAGCGGGTCAATACCATTGCCCAGAGATTTGCTCATCTTACGTCCTTGGGCATCTCGGATGATTCCGTTGAAATAGACATCATGGAAAGGCACATCTTCCATACATTCCAAACCCATCATGACCATACGAGCCACCCAGAAGAAGATGATATCCGGGCCGGTGACGAGAGTATCGGTGGAATAAAAATATTTCAACTCTTTGGTCTCTTCTGGCCAACCCAAAGTTGCAAATGGCCAAAGCTGAGATGAAAACCAGGTATCTAAGACATCCGGGTCTTGCCTAAAGTTTTGACTATTGCAGGCTTTGCAGTGGCTCGGCGGCTCAATCGAAGCCACGACCTCATCGCAATCCTGACAATAATAAATTGGGATCCGATGCCCCCACCAGATCTGGCGACTTATGCACCAGTCCTGAATGTTCTCCAACCATCGGACAAACACTTTGGTCCAGCGGGCTGGACGCAGCTTAATCCTTCCTTCTCTTACCGCTTGCAGCGCTGGCTCAGCTAATGGTTTCATTTTCACAAACCACTGCTCTGAGAGGTAAGGCTCGATTACTGTATTGCATCGGTAACAGTGACCTACCGAATGAGTATGGTCTTCTATTTTTTCGATAAACCCACCTTTGGTCAAATCTTTTAGTAGATGTTTTCTAGCTTTTAGCCGATCCATGCCCGAATATTTGCCGGCGTTGTCGTTCATCGAGGCATCTTCGTTCATTACATTAATCGGCTCAAGATGATGCCTTTGGCCTATCAAGAAATCATTAGGATCGTGTGCCGGTGTCACCTTCAGTGCGCCTGTTCCAAAATCCTTATCAACGATTTCATCTGCGATAATGGGCAACTCCCTGCCCAATATTGGAAGCGTAGCAATTTTGCCGATGAGGTCATGATAGCGCTTATCTTTTGGATGAACCGCTACCGCTACATCTCCCAACATGGTCTCAGGACGGGAGGTTGCCACGGTTATGAAGCGGCTGGAACCAGAAATTGGATATTTAATAAACCAAAGATTGCCTTGCTGCTCCTGGTGCTCGACTTCTTCATCGGATAGGGCGGTTTGGCAGCGTGGGCACCAATTAATAATATATTTGCCGCGATAAATAAGGCCTTTGTTGTAGAGGCGCACAAATACTTCGAGTACGGCGCGCGACAAGCCTTCGTCCATAGTAAAACGTTCTCTTTCCCAGTCACAGGAGAACCCCATCTTTTTTAACTGTTCAATTATGGTTCGGCCGCTTTTTTCACGCCACTGCCAAACCAGCTCCACAAATTTTTCTCGCCCTAATTCATGCCGGGTTTTCTTTTGCTCTTTCCACAAATGACGCTCCACCACATTTTGCGTAGCTATGCCCGCATGGTCCGTACCAGGAAACCAGAGCGCCTCCTTGTCTTGCATCCTGTGATAGCGAATCAGAATGTCTTGAAATGTATTGTTGTAAGCATGTCCCATGTGGAGTACATCGGTCACGTTAGGTGGCGGAATCACAATGGTGTACGGCTTCCGTTCAGGATTTACCTCCGCATGGAAATAATTCCTTTCTAACCAGAACTTATATAACCGATCTTCAACAACTTTAGGATCGTAAACTTTGGGAATCTCTTCAATCATGGACACTCCGAAAATACTCTCAGGACACGGCTCAATTTTTATCGAACAAATATACAAATATTGCAATTCAATGTCAATAACATAACGATTGGAAATTGAAAATCGGTGTAAGCAAATCGGATTGTTACTTTGATGGAATGGAATGAGTTTAGTAGAAGATTAATTGCAGCGATGCTTTGCTAATTTCAATATGCCACTTCATAATTCGGTCTCGATCACCCGATC
>JBHIAW010000212.1:0-4622 GCA_046758765.1 bacterium | reverse complement strand
TAGTTTCCTTTCCCGAATCCATTATTAAAATCTTGCAAATAATATAAAATATTCGCAACGAATTGTCAAGAAAATTCTTTTATGTATATTAACTTTAATTATTTATGAAAAAGTTGACAAATTATTTCAACATTCCAAAATATCGTTATCACTTGATTTCTGAAAAGGAATGGGTTATATTAATTCATGCTTATTCATAAGGAAACCGTTAAGGAGTTTGGTTCGGTTCTAATTCGATTAGATGAGGCTTCCATCATTGGTGGTATTGCAACCTATTTTGTTCAAAATTTTGTACTGTGGGCCTCGTTCATTGCTTTTGGCGGGGGTCTTGTCCTTTTATTTTCTGGTTTGTATTTTATCAATAAATCAAATTTAAAGGAGAAATAGTCGTGTCAACTGAAGTCGCTTTTGTAATTTCAATCGGTATAATTTTGCTATTTGCCCTGATTGGTGGCATTGTCCTCAATCGCTCTTTCAAACAGCAGAAGAAATAAAAATAGATTTGAAATATTGACAAAACATGGATTGTTAATTTGCCATCAAAACTTTTATGGTGTGACTCAACTTTTTTCGAATAACGTCTTCCTCACCATAAGTAATTATCACGTCGCTTTTGTTGTCCCCATTTAAGTCCATAGCTTTGACCAGATCGCCATCTTGAGGTAGAATAACATTGAATTTTGCTCCCACATGGGAGTTAATCAAATTTTTCTTGTCTCCCCAAAAAATGATGAGCCTTCTTTCTTCAAGGCTGCTCAGAATGTCCAAATATCCATCTCCGTTAAAATCTTCGATTTCATATACTGGAGAGGCTGGTCCGCCTCGGAAGCTAAATCGAACCATCATTTTGATTCTACGATTCGGCTTTTCATGATAGTAACCATCTTCTCCCATCTCATAATATTCAGCTTCTATTTCTACACGTTTGGTGAGCAGCAATTTGATTATGCGGGTGATTCCAACCTTAACGACTGGGATAAGAAAGTCGAATTTATGGTCTTGGTTTAGATCCAAAATATCCAAAACCAATTGAGTTCCCCCTGGCTTGATGATTTGGTCTGGTTCCGGGTCAAAATAAATCGTGTTCTTAGAATTTTTGGTTTCCTTGTTACCAAAATATATCAGCACTTCCGTTTTTGGATTGATAATGCTTTCCTTGGTGGAAATCTTGGTTCCCACGACATCAATGATTCCGTCATGGTTCAAGTCCACTATACGCATCAGGAACCTTCTTTCACTTTTTTCTTCAATATGTGCTCGCTGGATCTTTGCACCACGCCAGAGGTCTCCAAAACGTAACTCAATTTTTTGTTTGGGTGTTTGAGAAAAAAAACCACTTTGTTCTTGACAAAACACCACTAAGCTGTCTCGATAAATACCTAATAGATCATCTCTTCCATCTGAATTAAAATCTTCAAAAAGTAAATAGGGGATAGAATATAGGGCGGCTGCTTTGTTTCCAACCGAAAAGCGTTCATTAAAGAAAGCAAATACCTTGGTCTCAACTCCCAATGGTATTTTATTTATCAACCAAGCATTATTTGTGGGATTTCTAAAATAAATATTCAGTTCAGTAATCCTAGGAACAACTATCTCATCTACATAATCACCGTTAATATCGGCGACAAAATCCCATTTTAAGAGAGCTTTCTTGTCTGAAAGCATGAATATCGATTCGGTTTCAAATAGCAGTTGCGGCGAGAGTGTAAAACCCGTATCGCTGAACGTATAGTAAAATATTCCGCTGCGGGCAAAATAGACAAATTCCTTCCTCAAATCACCACTGACATCGCCGATGTCGAATAATATGATTTGGTCTGCTGCCTCAAATGTTTGTGTTGGCTTGGGTAGAAATCCCTCTTTATTTTGAAGGAAAACTGAGAGAAATCTTTGTTTTGTTTTTCCTTTGTCTCCTCGACTGAGAAAAAGCAAAAAATCTTTCAGCCCGTCATTATTCAAGTCTTCCACATGATAAGAAGTTAACTTACCTTCAAATTCAAGATGATAAGTGCGAAATAAGTCCGACGGAAAAGCAGGCGTCGCGGCCATAACTGAATTTGAGAGCAAAATGAAAATCGTTGAAAATAGTAAAGTAGACATGATATCTTAGGCTTTAACGAACAGGATTGTTGAATGCGTTTTAATATATGAAGTGGTAGTTTCTTGCGCAAGAAAATTCTCTGTTTTATGAATAGTTATTCCGCTAGTAAATTCGGGGTGTATTATTTAAAGGATGTTCATTTTTTGCCCAGGTGAGCAATAATTAATCATTTTAGTGAAAATAGATAGGTTCATATTTTGGCAGCATTTTAATTATTTACGCATATATCTTACAATTTATTTACAATATTGCGACTGGCATATTAGTTGCACTAAGGCTTGTAAAATAAATGATGCTTTGAGGGAATCCAATAGGCTTGGCAGGTTGGAGACAATAGATCAAATCTCGGACGCATCTTTGTTCAAAAATTCTCAGAATCCATTTAACCCTTCCATGACCATAGAATTTGGCGTTCCCGGGGGAGCAGCACAAACAGTAACATTGAGCATATTTAATGTCCTTGGCCAAACAGTCAAGGTCTTGGTCGATGACCAACTACCTCCGGGGCGCCATGCTGTGGTCTGCAACAGCAAGGATGCCTTTGGTCTGTAGGTTCCTAGCGCGGCAGAGCAGCAATTGCAAATTGCAAATTGAAAGATTAATTTCGCACCTGTCAATAATGACGCCGAAGGCAAATGACTTGAACCGCTTAATGACTCGGCGTGGTAAAATTGTGATTAGGTTGGCACAGAATTTTTTGCAAAATAAATGAAGATTTAACTCTCAACAGACTAGCGCGGTTTGTTGTTACCAGATGAGAGTCGGCGAGTTTGATGAAGTAGCAGACATGTCTTCACGACAAATGTGCTTATAACGACCTCCTCCTAACACCTCCCCCTCATTGAGCCAGAGGCCCGAGTCGGATGATTCGGGCCTTTTTATGTTCAGAAATAAAAAAGCCAGTACCGTCTCCCCAAGCACTGGCTCTAATTTTGCAACTGAGATTGTGACCTAATGCAACCACAGCGCCTCCTGGTCACCTCAATAGCACCATCTTTTTGCTGGACATGAAATCCCCAACTTTAAGTTGGTAGTAATACTGCCCACTGGGAAGTTGAATCCCGTTGTCATTCGTTCCATCCCACGCCACTGAATATTCTCCGGGCGGCTTATCATTCTCGACCAAAGTCTTTATTTCTTGACCTAATAAGTTGAAGATTTTGATTAGAACATGGCCTGCTTTTTGAACTGAATACTTAATAGTGGTTGTGGGATTGAACGGGTTCGGGTAATTTTGAGAAAGAACATAGCCTGCGGAGGTTGTCGAAGAATTGGAATTCTCTGCAACAGAAGTAGGTTCTGGTCTTGTCATAGGACCGTACATAAACACAATGGCTTCACCTTCGTTATCCCAATGGACGGGATCATAAACGCCAAGATAAAGGGTACCAGATACTTCAGCCCTTATTGTATTAAACGACCCTATATAAAAAGGAAGGCCATTCGCGCCAATTTTCCCAATCAACGCACCAAGATTAACTAATGGCTTATTGGTTTCATGTGGATACCCTTTATGTCCATCTGGTCCACTCCAGGCAGTTGTCTCAAGTATGTCTGCCGTATCCAAACAATACCATCCGCCAGCGTGAACTATCCATTCTTCACCTTGCGTTAATTGAAGCCCTGTATTAATCCATTGAGTGGAAACATCGACCCTGATTAGGTGATTTGCACGAGTGGGAAAAATAGGGTACTGTGCAAAACCCAAATTAGCGACTCCGATAGAGAACGTCACAATAATTGCTACTAGGTGAGGGTTTCTCATTTTTCATACCTCCTATCTTAGTTTTACAAATTCAGAGAACGAAAATTCAAACAATTGAAACCAATTTCTTAGTATCAAGAAGACCTCTTTATGCTATTTTAACAAGATCAATTTCCTTGCGTCTTTGAATTCACTAGCCTTGATGGTATAAATATAGAGGCCATTTGGCATCGAATTCCCGTTATTGTCTTTTCCATCCCAAGTTACTGTGTGATAGCCTGGTTCTTTCGGTTCATTTACCAAAATGCCAATTTCCTCTCTAAGAATATTATATACCTTTAAAACCACGTGACCCTTCTCTGGGAGGCTGTAACTTATGGTTGTGTGAGGGTTAAAGGGATTTGGATAGTTTTGTTCTAAAGAGAATTCACTCGGTAGTGTCATATTATTTGTAATGCCAGTTATTAATGATGTAAAGGTTTTGTCACCACCATAGGAGTAGCCGTTACTGTTGTAGGCTACCACCCGGAAATGATAGGTGGTGTTGGGGGTTAGTCCTGAGATGCCATCGTCCACGTGGATATTGCTGGTGCCTAAACCTATATCATGGTCTGGTGTTTTGGACCCATAGCTGGTGGCGGTGCCTCATTCAAAGTAATAGTTTGTTGTAGAACCGTTGGGGTTGACATAGCCGTTCAAGCGGGCGGAGAATGCTTTGATGATGTAAGAACGTTCGAATTCATCCCTGGCTTGCTTTAAGGGAAGAGCAACGAAGTTTTGTTCTTCGGTCAGTGCTCGAGCCTCATGATCTTCCCA
>JBHIAW010000211.1:0-4629 GCA_046758765.1 bacterium | reverse complement strand
GAGCTTGCTTATGGTTAATGAAGAATAGTTTTGCCCAAAATCGTTTTGCTTTTTTGGCGACACGCGAATAGTTACAACTATTCTAATTATGTTTTACCTTATTCGGCACCTCATGAAAGTATGGATTTGTGTTCTTGAGGTGATTCCTCCTTTGATTTCGCTCCCTTGGTTAGATTTTTTACCATCTCTTCAACTTGCCTAACCGAATATTTTCTTTGTATTATTATTTTCCATATACTTATCTGGTCGCTTGCGTAAGGCAACGCGAGCAAAGCTCTTGCATGTCCCGCCGAAATTTCGCCCCTGATTAAACTCTTTTGAATCGTATTTGGCAGCTTTAATAACCGCAGAAAATTAGCAATCGTAGCTCGATCCTTACCGACTTTTTGGGCTATTTCTTCTTGGGTCAGATTGCATTTAGAAATTAATGTCTGGTAGCCGTTTGCTTCATCAATTGGATTTAGGTTCTCTCTTTGTAAATTTTCTATTAATGAAAGCTCCAACATTTCCTCATCACTGTCCACATCTAATACATAGGCTGGGATGCGTTCCAGACCTAATTCACGAACCGCCCGCAGACGTCTCTCACCCGCGATTAACTCATAACCTGAATCTATTTTACGAACAGATATGGGTTGGATAATGCCTTTCTTAGAAATGGTCTGCTTGAGCTCTTCTAAGGCAGAAGGATCAAATGTTTCACGAGGTTGAAAAGGATTGGGGCTTACCTGAACCACTTCTACAGCTTTTAGGCGTCCGGTCTTGCCTTCTTCGCTCTTTTCCTTCTTTTCGCCGAATTCTACATTTGGTACAGGTTTTTCAATATCAAATGCAAGGTTTTCATTGGTCTCGATGGGTTTGTTGTATATGTTTTCCCCTTCGTCTTCTTTCTCATCGGGGCTAACCAAATCATCAAATACACTGACTTCTGTTTCTGGTTCATTCTTAGCAAAGTTAGTATCAAGATCTATTTTCTCATGGCTATTTTGCTCTGTAAGATTGGTTGTTTGTGTATCATCAATGTAACGTAAATCTGTCATCGCTTCCTCAGCGTCAGAAAAATGATCACGGTCTCTTTTGGTTTCTTCTTCTGTTTTTGTCTCCTGCTCGTCTGATTCTAGATTTCTTTCTATTAGGTTTACTTCGATATTTGGTTCTTCGGTTTTGGCGTTAAGATTCTTAGCCGCACGCTCGAATCCCTTTGCTAACCTGCTACATGACTTCCCTATGGCTTTAAGCATCGCCTTGGCAGCAATAAGAGCAAGACTTCGATAACGAAATCCTACGTCTCCAACGCTCAAAGACTCCTTTCCTGCATTTTTTACCAATTTGACTGCGGAGTAATTGTCGGTCACCCGTATGACTTTAACCTTACCCTTATAATTATGTCGCCCTTGTTTACTGTAAAATCTTATTATGTCATCCACCTTAACGCCATCGTCTGAACCTTGATCAATGACTCCGTACTCCCCATTCGTTTGTGTTAAACGCGTCGGGATAAGACAATTTGCGCCATAATTGTAACCCTTAATTTCTTTAACTTTTAAAAGAAACATCAGCGTGAAAGCCAAGATGGCTACACTAAATAATATCACTGTCTGATACTTTAGAATTCGCAGATTTTTCGACTCCGGCGGTACAGCCTCAACGCCCTCTTTACTGACTTTTGACTGTTGTTGACTTTTGGAAGTAGTAGTCTCGGATTTTGCCAACGCCGTGCTCTTACCATTTGACTTTACTTTGGCCTTATTAGAAGTTTTCTTTTCTGCATTGAGAGGTTTCGTGCCATTTCCCACGGCTTTTGGTGGTTTTTTTGACTTCCTGCTAACAATCACTAATCCTGGCTTGGTGGTTGCGGTTTTATCCTTCTTATCTGAGTTTAAGCTCGAATCCTGTTTTGATTTTGGTCTATCATTGGGAGTATCTGACTTAGCACCAGCAAATTGCTTGTCCTTTTGCTCGCCACCGTTTTCATCTAACTTGTCCAGTACCGTTTCGAGTGGTATGTACTCCTCTTCTTTCTTTGTGTCCTTGAGATTTTCATTCTCAGGGTCTGGCTCTTTGAATTTTGTTAATTGGAATTTTTTGCCATTGGTATCTTCTAAATAATCAATTTCAGAGAAGGCAAATTTCTCCTCTTTAGAGTAGAGTGGCCCTTTTTTGATTTTTATGATTATAAAATCTTCTCCTATTTCCCATAACGTTCCATATTTTCCCGTTCCATTATTCAAAAATACCGTGCATTTCTGACCAACTAAAGATAGAAATGAGGGCAGGTCATCAATAGCCTTGACTCCTTCTTGTGGATCGGAACCATATAATAATGAAGAATACCCAGCCGCGAAGCTCACCCCCAAAATGAAAAGGACGCTCACAACGACATTTTTCAACATGATTCTTTCCTTTAGATTCACTTATTAGTGGCTTCTTTGCAATTTTTGAGACTATATTATTTTCGACATTCATTAAGAATTCTTTATAAAGTAAATATATTGGGTAAGGAATAAAAAGACCGTTTGGTCTGTTATAGAAGATAAATTGTATAAGGCAGAAATTATGGGAAAAACATTCAAAGGTGAAAAAACAAGACAATTGATCATCGATAAAGCTACCATCTTGTTTACAAAAAATGGATACAACCATACTTCACTGAGTCGCATCTTAAAAGCAACCGGATTAGCCAAGGGTGGGTTTTATTTTCATTTTAGAAGTAAGGAAGAATTAGGTATAGCCGTCATCAAATGTTTAGAAGATTGTTGGACCGATGAAATTTTGCCTAAGTTGCAGCAAGGCAAAGATGCTAAAGAGAAGTTGGAGATTATGTTTTCAGCTACTGGGGATTGCACCAGTGAAAGCGGCATTCGACCCACCATTTTGCTGTTGACCTTAGCTACCGAAATGATTGAAGTGAATGACAAGTTTAGTCGGATGCTCCAGAGTATCTTTAAAGGTTGGTGGATGATAATTGAGGCCATGATTGAAGAAGGAAAACTTCAAAAGATTTTCCGAAAGGAAGTAGATACCACGGCCGTGGCTGCAATTATTCTTAGTAACATTTTGGGCGCTAATTTATTATCCATCTTAAATAACAAGAAGGATATTTATGAAAAGCAATTATATATGTTAAAGACAGTGTTATTTGAAGGTATCTCCATTTTATGATTCAAACAACAAAACATCACTTAATTATCACTGGCGATCTTTTTTAAAAGGAGAACAGGCCGAGCGGTCTTTCAGTGGTTTAACCATTAATTTGAGGATTATCAAATGAGATTCTTAAAGTCAAAGACAAAAGATGGTAAATATGAATTTGATATTCTATTACGTGAGCATCTTCAGGGTATGTATGCCCTCGCCCTAAGAATGACCCGCAATTCATTGGATGCAGAAGATCTGGTACAGGACACAGCTTTGAAGGCTTTTCGATTTTTTCATAAATTTGAGCGAGGAACCAATTTTAGGGCCTGGATATACCGGATTCTTACCAATAACTTTATAAACATCTACCGCAAAAACAAAAAAGAGCCTTCTCGTGTGAATATTGATGCGGTAGCATTCAAGCTAGAACAAGACCGCAGTGGATATTGGGATAATCTGAACCATGACGTTATTCGTCAAGAATATCAAGATTTATTTGATGATGAGATTAATGCAGCCCTCAACAGCCTACCCGACGAGTACAAGATTGTGGTGCTATTGTCGGATGTGGAAGCATTTAGCTACAAAGAAATTGCGCAGATTATTGATCATCCAATTGGCACCGTCATGTCTCGGCTGCATCGGGGTAGGAAAATGCTTCAAAAGAGGTTATTAAAATATGCAAAAGAAAACGGTTATAAATACTCAGAGATTTAGCACGAACCTCAACAAACTTCTACAACCCCAGGGGGAAGACTCTAATCCCTTTGACCTGTGTTCGTATCTATGTTTAGGACACAGACCTGCCTTTATAGCGCTTCAACTTGCCTGAAAATAATTCCCTTGCCTCCCCAATTATATTTAATCATGTTTTGAAAAGAATAAATCTTTTCCTTTTAAGAAACGCTCACTGAGGCAGAGCTCGATTGTTCTGGATACGCATCCAGAACATATTAATGAAAGAGGACGTTTGTCCATTCAGAGAGATAAATATCCGTGTTTAATTGAACGTTCAGTAGCAATCTACTGAACGATCTTCAACGCTTTAGTCGTTTCTTTCATGCAAAACCACGCGTAACGCGGACAGAGCTTTTAGGAAACGCTCTCATTTTGAAAGGCAAAGTAATCAAAAGTTCCATAGAAAATGGTTTCTGTACTTATGTAGTTGCGCAAAAACATCATGGTTTCAACATTTACAACTTATCCTTTTTGGGTTCCTACCTTGTTGCACCTGTGTCATTTATTCTTGAGTATTTTAAAGCTAAGAATTCTGCAGCGATTTTAACCGCAAACATACTCAAACGCGAAATCGAAGAGATTCTACGAATATTGAGCATGGAGAAAATCCCCGACGCGCTTGAAATATCTTGCTAAAGACCAGTCTAAAAGCTGTCGAGGTTTACAGAAAGGTGAGAAGAAATTTGTAGTTTATTGACTGGTGCGGTAATGAAAAACAAGAGGCTAATATGAAAATTTCAAGCGCATTATTTA
>JBHIAW010000210.1:0-4644 GCA_046758765.1 bacterium | reverse complement strand
AATGCCTAAATTTCTTGAAAAATTCTTACTTGTTGTAATTGATTTTTTGGCGATCAATATCACCTTCTTCATTTGGACTTGGCTCAGAAAGGAAATGGGCTTTTTTTCAGAAACAGATTTTCTTACCCTTTTATATCTATCTGTGTTTGTATTCTTTTTCTGGTTTTTGATCTTTACTTTTTTTGGCTTATACGGATCATGGTATGCCCAGAGTCGAGTTGATGAAATCATCACCATCTTTAAAACGATTACCATTGGTGTCTTTATTATATTTCTCATCACATTTGACCTTGAAAGAGATTTATCCCGGCCCCCTACCGTAAGCCGGATGTTCATTGTAAATTACTGGTTGATATTACTATTATTTGTAACTGTAATGAGGGTAATCTTTCGTACTTTTCAGAGAGCACTACTTACGGCGGGCATTGGTCTAAGGCGCACTTTAATTGTTGGCTGGGGCAAAAGTAGCTGGGGATTGTCAGATGAAATATTAAAATTTCCGGCATTGGGCTATAAGGTCGTGGGGTTTGTTACTGAAACAAAATATAAGCAGGGAGAAAAATTAACATATAAAAATCTCCCACTATTAGGCAATGTTGAAGAAATTGAGCAAATTGTTAATAAAGAAAAAATACAAGAGATTATTTTTGCCATAAAAGGAAAATCCAAAAAGAAAGTTATGGATGTAGTTGACCAATGCAATGGACTTTCAGTTAATTTTAAAATCGTTCCAGATCTTTATGATATAGTTATGGGGCAAGCTCGTACCAATCAAATTTATGGATTCCCTCTTATTGACATTATGCCCCAATTTATGCCCGAATGGGAGCGTAAGATTAAGCGAATGATGGATATTGTAATATCCAGTGCTATTCTTCTGGTTTTTTCTCCAATCTGGCTACTCATTGCCTTAGCCATTAAACTTGACTCAGAAGGTCCTGTTTTATATAAACAGCTAAGGGTTGGCAAAGACGGAAAGATATTCACTATTTATAAATTTCGCTCTATGATTCACAAAGCAGAATCTGAAACAGGTCCACGATGGGCTGCACGTAAGGACCCACGAGTGACTCGTGTAGGTCGAATAATTCGTAAACCTCGGCTCGATGAGGCACCGCAGTTCTTCAATGTAGTGAAGGGCGAAATGAGCTTAATAGGGCCTCGACCTGAGAGACCCTATTTTGTCGAAAGATTTAGACACCAAATCCCCTTTTATACCCGTAGACTCAAAGTTCAACCCGGTATTACAGGCTGGGCGCAGATAAAAGGAGAATATGACACCTCGCTGGAAAATGTAAAAACCAAGCTTCAGTACGATTTGTTTTATCTTGAGAATATGTCTCTGAGAATGGATTTGAAGATTTTGCTAAATACGATCTACATTATGTTAATCGGTAAGGGGCATTAGTCAGGAACAGGTAAGAATCAGGTTTGACCTGAGTTTAGTGACTTTTTGCTTGAATTAACGCTTTAATATTCGTTTATTTAAGAAACTGCAGTTGCTATGTACAAACATACGAGTTTGCTTAGATGTTAGACCTTAAATACATTCGCGAAAACCTACCACTGGTAAAAGAAGCGGTAAGAAAAAAGCAAGAGACTGTCGATTTAGACCGACTGGTAAACCTCGACCAGCAGAGAAGAGATCTTCTCAAAAAAGTCGAAGACCTGAAACATGAGAGGAATGTTGCTTCTCAACAAATAGCGCAACTTAAGAAACAGGGAAAGGACCCCAACGAGGAAATCGCCAAGATGAAAACCGTTGGAGAAAGAATAAAAGCCCTAGATGAACAGACAAAATCCGTACAAAGTGAGATGAGGAGGATTCAAATCTGGATTCCCAATATCCCGCACGATTCGGTGCCCGTGGGTAAAAGCGAAAAAGATAATGTCGAGGTCAAGCGCTGGGGTCAGCCACCGGAGATGGACTTTCAACCTAAGCCTCACTGGGAGGTAGCAGACCAATTAGGCATAGTCGATTTTGCACGCGGCTCAAAAGTTGCCGGCTCCTTTTTTGTGAACTACACAGGAATCGGGGCAAAATTAGAGCGAGCCTTGATAAATTTTATGCTGGACCTGCATATAACCGATCATGGATACACCGAAGTTTCTCCCCCTTTTATGGTAAATCGTTCTTCTATGTTTTCCACGGGTCAGCTTCCTAAATTGGAAGAAGATATGTATTTGACAGAAGTAGATGATTTATTTTTGATTCCAACAGGCGAAGTTCCCGTAACAAATTTACACCGAGATGAAATATTGAACGAGCAGGAGCTGCCTATCTACTACACTGCGTATACCCCCTGTTTTCGTAGAGAAGCGGGCTCCTACGGTCGAGACACGCGTGGTTTAGTTAGAATTCACCAATTCGATAAAGTGGAAATGGTCAAATTTGTAAAACCAGAAACTTCGTACGAAGAACTGAAAAAACTACTTGCAGATGCCGAGGAAGTATTGCAGAAGCTCAATCTGCCCTACCGAGTCCTTGAGCTGTGTACGGCAGAGTTAAGTTTTGCTGCCGCCAAGTGCTATGACATTGAAGTCTGGGCCTCCGGCGTTCAAAAATGGTTAGAGGTATCTTCTTGCAGCAATTTCACAGACTTTCAGGCCCGTCGCGGCAATATTCGCTTTCGTAGGGATGCTACTGGCAAGACCGAGTTTATTCACACGCTCAATGGTTCGGGATTAGCCCTACCAAGGACGGTCATCGCTATTTTAGAAAACTATCAAACCGATGAGGGGACCGTGATGGTGCCTGAAGCTTTAAGAAAATATATAGAGGTAGATATTATTAAATAGAGTTTATTTCACTGCATATTGCACAATGAACTTTTGCTATCACATTCAATTTTGAAAAACTAAACTGAAACTAATTTTTACAATATTGTTTTGATCCTAAATTTAATTAATTTGTATCTTAAGAATATCATTCATTAGGGATAATTAAAATGGAAGCCACATCCAAAGTTAAACTTTTTGAACAAACGGTTACTGAATTGAAAAACTTACCGGATAATTACTTAGAAGAAGTTTATGACTTCATAAAGTATCTCAAAAATCGATCCAATAGACAATTAAACTGGAGAATTGGATTTAAAGAGGCTTTGGACATGATGAATGAAATTAGCATCAAACAAGGTATTAGCGAGAAAGACATTGAAAAAGAAATTGAGATGGCCCGAAAGGGTGCAAAGTGAAGATTGTGATTGACACAAATGTGATTGTGAAAGCTGCATGTGGAAAAGGACAAGCAAGAAAACTTTTAGATGCTTGGCTTGAAGGTGAATTTCAGTTGCTTATATCAAATACTATGTTGTTAGAATATGAAGAGGTTCTAACTCGACCAAAATTTAATTTTCCTAAATGGGCAATTGCAAGTTTCTTTTATCCCTTCATCTCGAAGGCTAATCAAATTCATCCTACTCGATTACATGCACTGGTAATTGAGGACCCTGATGATAACAAATTTATCGATTGTGCCATTGAAGGAAAGGCTAATTTTATTGTTTCGGAGGATCCGCATTTATTGAAATTAAAACAAGTCGAAGGAATAAGAATCGTAACCACAAATAAATTTCTCAAACTACTTAAATGAGTCCAATATCTGAAGACAACCTCCGCCAAACCATCGTCGAAATCGGGCGTCGGATGTACCAAAGAGGGTATGTAGCAGCCAACGACGGCAATATCAGCGTGCGCTTGGATGGCGAGCGCATTCTTACGACGCCAACCGGCATTTCCAAAGGATTTATGAAACCGGAGAGTATGGTGATAGTGGACCACCACGGCCGCACACTGTCAGAAGGCACGCCGTCAACGGAACTCCCTCTGCATTTGTTTATTTATAAAGAACGACAAGACGTACAAGCCGTGGTGCATTCCCATCCACCTTATGCTACTGGATTTGCAACCGCCGGTTTAGCTTTGGATAAATGTGTCTTAGCCGAGGTCGTTGTAACAATCGGCACCATACCCTTAGCTGAATACGGAACACCTTCCACCGAAGAGCTACCTGACACCCTGAGGCCTTACATTCATTCTTGCGAAGCGTTCCTCATGGCCAATCACGGGGTAGTGACTGTAGGCAGTGACTTGATGGACGCTTACTTTAAATTGGAGCGGGTGGAACATTATGCGAAAATTGTCTTCATCGCAAGGGCTCTTGGAGGTGAAAGGGTCCTTTCAAAACAAGAGGTAGAAAAACTCTACGACCTCAGGGATGTTTACGGAGTGAAATCTTTGAACCCGGGATGCTACGCTTGTTACCATGAATGCATTGGGGAACCTTGTGTAAATTACGACATAAAGTACAATCCCGAAGGCGCGAATTATTTCAACGAAATCGTCGAAAAGGTTCTGACTGCGGTAAGATAACATTTTTTATTTACCACAGATTCTCACTGAATTTCACTGAAAAAATCTTTTGTTAGAATCTCTAATCTTAGAGTATATCAAGGATTGCAAAGAACAAAGTTTATTTATGAATTACGCTCTATGGTGACTCTCTACCCTCAACTGGTACTTTCCTTTGCAATAAAACAACAGTGTAATTTATTGAATATCAATGGCTTAAATTAATAATAACGTATGTATTTAGCCCTCTGAAGTAGTTTCATTTCTCTGTCATGCCGCAGGCATCTTCCC
>JBHIAW010000209.1:0-4658 GCA_046758765.1 bacterium | reverse complement strand
GGTTAATTTAGGAACTGAGAAGAAATCATTTGCACTTTTGTTCTATTCTAACCTTTTACAAATATAACAAGAGAATGATTCAAAAAATGGCAGTTTAGTTTTTCTCACCCCCTTAGTCAATCAATCCAGTAAAGAATTCTCCCACAGCCCTCACACGTAATGATGTCTTGATCGCTTCGTCCTCTGGTAGAAAGTGAGGTGGGAATTTTCATGAAACAACCTAAACACACGTTGTCCTTTACAGGTACAATTGAGCGACGGTAGCGAGCTTTTAATTTTTCATAATTAGACAAAAGAGGTTTGCTGATTTTTTGAGTCAACTCATCCCTCGCTTCTTTAAGTTTTTCTTTACCCGCGATTTCAAATCCTAATTCCTTGACCTCCTCTGTATCTCTTATCATGACATCTAAATCTTGCAAAGCGACCAAAAACTCTAATTGTTTATTTAACATGGACTTCCTGTAAACATATTTATGAATTCTTCGTAGGTTTGAACCTTCAACAAGTGTTTTCTATTGTTGTTGTCGTTTAATAACTCGACCAATTTTCCTAAGATTGGCAGATAGCGATTGTTTTCTTCTTGCGGCGGTGCAATGACCATAAAGATCAAATGTACGGGTTTTTTATCAATAGCCTGGAATTCTATTCCATCTTCCGATTTACCAAATGCGATCTTGACATCCATTGCAGCAGTTGTTCTACCATGCGGAATGGCTACGCCTTTTCCTATTCCTGTGCTGCCCAAAGATTCTCTCTTGTAAAGCATTTCCAAGAATAAACGCTTATTTCTTATGAATTTGGAACTTACGAATAGACTAGCTAATTCATTTAGTGATTCTTCTTTAGTTTTAGCACTAAGGTTTGGTAAGAATAACTCTTTGCTAAAGTATTTCACCAATTCTTCCTTCTCCATCCTTTCACCGCCTTTGAGCTTGTTTCTGGACTTCTTACTGCCCCAAACTACTTGCATTTTCTATGACCTCTCTCAGCGCCGGGACGATATACAGATTCTCTAAGTCCAACTTAACTCTTAATTCTTTAGCCAAAACATTTATCTTTTGCCTGATGTTTAGTTCTTTGTTAATAACCATTTGTTCCATATCTCCATACCGATATAAGCCTCCCCTAAAATCGCCCTTCTCATAGCGAACTTCAATAGTAAGCTCGGCCAATAGTCGTTCAAGCCCTTGCAAAATATCTTCGTCAGTCATATTTTATGATGTCCAATTTGCTCAAGCTTGGATCTAAAGAAGCTGAGTCAGCTTTTTTCGTTTGGCAATTTCCACTATCTCTTTTACTTCTTGCGCTTTATGTCGATCACATATCAGGATAGCGTCTTCAGTGTCGATTACAATTACATCGTTCAGTCCTAAAACCGCAACCAACTTATTGGGGGTGTCGACAAAACATCCTCTGCCATTTTTGATGATATGATTGCCTATCAATACGTTGCCTTTGTCGTCTTTCGGCATCAGCTTGTACACTTCGTCCCAACTGCCTAAATCGTTCCATCCAAAATCTCCTTTTAATACGACCACGTCTTTCGCATACTCCATGACGCCATAATCAATGGAGATACTCTTAATTTGGCAGTAAACTCGATTTACCGTTTGCGCTTCCTTTTCTGTTCCCATGTACTCTCTGATCTCTAAAAGACCATGATATAGATCAGGCAGATGTTCTTCTATTTCCCGCAGGATTGTTTTGATTTTCCAAACAAAAATGCCACTATTCCATAAGAATTCTCCACTATCTAGAAATCTCCGAGCCGTCTCCAGATTCGGCTTTTCAGCGAAGGTCTTAACCTTAAGTACAGAGATGCCATCCATATTTCTTATTTCTTGATTGAATTGAATATAGCCATACCCTGTTGCTGGGTAGTTGGGTGCTATACCAATAGTGACTAAGCATTGTTGTTCAGCAGCAACCTTTGCTGCCGCTTGCAAGGTGTGGATAAACGTTTCGTTGTTTTCAATGAGGTGATCCGCTGGCAAGACTACCATAATATCTTCTGGGTCAATCTTCTCCATGAATAAGGCTGAAAGTCCGATGCAAGGCGCGGTATTTTTGCCCCGTGGTTCAATAATTAGATTTTCTTCATTGAGGAAAGGTAACTGCTTTTTTATTTCATCTACTTGTACTTGAGTAGACACAATAAATAAACGGTTATTAGGGATCAGAGGGCTTAACCGGTCCACCGTATTTTGAATCATTGATTTTTCGTTAAAGATTCTTAAAAGCTGTTTTGGATGCTTTGCTCGGCTCTTCGGCCAAAAGCGAGTACCCGAGCCCCCCGCCATTATTAAGCCAAACATCTATCAGACCTCCTCCTGAGATGAGATTTTGTGGTAAATACTGTCATAAAAAAAGCCATTGGTTATACCGTGATAGGATTCTTGCGAGATCCTTAAGTCAACCAATGGCCACAATTAATGAGCATACTAAAAGCAAATATATTTGGATAAGATGTAATTGCCTTGATGATATCCAACTTTTTTCTCTGTCTAAAAACCTAACAGAATTTATTAATTCAAATTGTCAAAATCAAGAACTTTTCAAAATAGATTTCACTGCTGAGACAACGTCCGCTTATATTCTCTTTGCCAAATCAATTCATCGTAGCTTTTCTGTGTACAGCTTCTCAGGCCACCTGGCCAGCGATACGACCGGTGTCAATGGCCAACCCAATTATTAACAAAAAAATAAGGCACTTGAGTACTTCAAGTGCCTTCTGATTGGTTAAGAAGGCATGTCATAATCTTGCTTCTAACTTTGACTTAATATGATTTTTGGGAACCGCACCAACAATTTGCTCTACGACTTCGCCATTTTTGAAAATCAAAAGTGAAGGAATGCTTCTAATGCCATATCTGCTGGCCACACTTTGATTGTTGTCAACATCTAATTTACCAATTTTTGCTTTGCCTTCAAATTCATTGGCCAATTCTTCTACTGAAGGTGCGATCATTTTACAAGGACCACACCAATCGGCCCAAAAGTCTACTAAAACCGGAACATCGGATAAAAGAACCTCCGTTTCAAAATTTTCATCAGTTATGATGATGGGTTTGGCCATATCTACTTCTCCTTCTGGTTATGAATGTATCGAATTAAAACTCCTGGCGTTAAAGATAACAAGCTTTTTAGAAAATATCAAGGGATTTTTGTTGGTAAAGTGAATATCATACCGTGCTATTTTGTCATTCATCCGATGACTCCGATTCATCGGATGAATATGGCATATTTAGCCGCCGAATCAAGTCGCGGATTTTGCGGAATACGAGTTGAATTTTGTGGCCCATTGCGCTCGCTATGCTCATAGGCTAGCACAATTTGTTTTCAGGCTTTGTGAGCGTATGACCTTAAACGACGTCGCTGAACTGCTTCACATGAGCTGGCACCAAGTAAAAGAAATTGACAAGTCGCAACTGAGAAAACGATACCAAAAACTCAATTTTGAAGGCCTCAGAATTCTATCCATCCACGAAAGCAGCATTCGAAAACACCACAAGTATATGACGGTCATCTCCAATTTTGAACCTGCAGAAGTCATAGGTAAGGACAGCATTTGACCATTGACTTTTCTTGAGAAAGACAGTAAATTCAGTTAATGCATTTGTTACTATTGAGCAAGCGAGTCATGGGTCTCTTTGCAGACTTCAAAAGTCATTTTTCTGTACAACAGGACGGCACTGTGAGATTCTCAACAGTGAGGAGCAATCCTCAGTGGGTGAAAGACGCCATAATTTATGCAATTTTTCTTCCTGCTTTTACTTCAGAAGGAACTCTCGCAGCGGCAAAAGAGCGGCTACCTGTAATTAAATCTCTTGGCGCTAATGTAATTTGGTTAATGCCTATCTATGAAAATGGTGAGACCATTAACGAGCTCAATGCTGGCTATGATATTACTGATTTTTTCAAAGTTCATCCTCAACTGGGGACCCTCGCGGATTTTCAGGCCTTTCTTCAGGAAGCCCACGGATTGGGGATACGCGTTATTCTTGATAGCACGCACATTGCTCAGTTATTTAATTTTGATCTTCGACGCACCAAAGCTGGCGCAGCGCTCTTATTTACCATCCCGGGAGTACCTTTGATTCATGCGGGTCAGGAAGTGGGCGAAACCAGCCGCCGCGGAAAAATTAATTGGAGTCGAACCGGAGCCGAACGTATCTTTGAATTTTACCAGAGATTGATAGCGATTCGAAACACATTTTCTACATTATCATCCATTGGCAATTTTCAGGTTGAACTTTCACCGTGGCAGGCATCGGTCCTTATTTTGGCAGACTCGGTGATAAACTTAGTGACGTCTGTTCAAGAGTTGGAATTGCTGCAAATTCCCGCCCACTTTGAATTGTTTCAGAATTTTCCGAATCCATTTAACCCATCAACCTCCATTCGCTTTGAGGTTCCTGAGACAACCCACCTAACCCTGCAAATTTACAACGTCCTGGGTCAAAAAATCAAAACTGTAATAGATGGGGAAGAACCAGCCGGTGAATATGTCATTCAGTGGAATGGTAAAGACGAATTGGGAAGGGAGACAGCTTCCGGGCTTTATATCCTGATGCTGGTCGCAGGTAGTTTTGTTAAATCAATGAAGATGGTTAAGTTGAAGTAGAATTCTTCGATTCCCATCTATATTTGTTTAATCT
>JBHIAW010000208.1:0-4716 GCA_046758765.1 bacterium | reverse complement strand
TCCCAACTTTTCCATTTGAGGCTGGATGGAAGTTGGGGTCTTTACTGGGATCATAAGTGATCGAGATTGGGTGGTCATTTCCTAAGTCTGTGTCGATAACGGTGCCCTCAAAATTTATGCCAGCTACTGGGTTATCCCCGACATGGCACTGCGTCCCACATGCTTCAATGGTCGTACCCGATGGGTCGCTTCCGAATGCACTGGGCGGGATATTTATTATCTGGTCCAGTGCAATGGTATTGTCATGACATGACAAACATGCCAGGGACACACCTTGCGGACTACTTGCCACGTCCATATCAAGGGTTGGGCTGTCGTACATATCGTACGGCCCGCTTGGTGTACTACGGTTCCACAACGGCGCTTCAATTTCCGTGTTGTTATTGTGGGGCGTATGGCAGTACACACAGATTTCGCCATAGTCGGTAAGCGGCATCGGAGGCTCTGCAGCCTCCCGCAGGTTATGCGGTGTATCGGCTACTTTGTTGCCGAACTGGGCATAGACATTGCCAAGCCCTACAAAGCCAATCAAGAATCCGAACGCACAAATGACAATAAGCCACTTTTTCATGGTTTCTCACCTCCTTTCTTTGTTGTAATCAGCTCTTTTTCTTTTGTGGGTGTACCACTTAGATATTGATAGATTTGTATCCTATTGTTGAATTGGTCTACGACATAGACCTGGTCCTGCTCATCAATGTACATGCCGGCAGGAAGCCGCAAATCAGCAAGGCCAGAGCCAAAAGAACCAAAGTGCAGTAGAAGCTTACCATCTCTATCAAATATCTGCACATTACTAAAAGCCGCATCAGACACATAGATATGCCCTTCGCTATCCAAACCAATTCCTTTCGGCCTGTAAAGGTTGCCAGGCAAATTTCCGACTTGACCAAATGTTTTGACAAACTTTCCGTTTGGAGTAAAAATCTGTACTCGGAAGTTAAGTGTATCGACGACATAGAGCCGCCCATCGGGGCCAATGGCAATCTGTGTTGGAAAACGAAATTCACCTTCACCGTCGCCCCGGTTCCACGCCTGGTCGAGGGTCCCTTCAATGAGCCCGTTTCCATTTTGTGGTTTTTTCCCGCTTTTGCCGATGGTTAGAAGAAGGTTGCCAGTTCTGCTGTTGAATGCCTTTATCTGGTGAGCCCAGGTGTCTACGACGTAAACTATCGGTGGTAGTCCATCCCCTAGTTTAGAGTTGACCGCGATTCCCGATGGACGAACAAGGACCCCCTGGCCTCCGAAAGCCGTCAAGTATTTCCCGTTGGCATCGTAGATCATCACCCGTTGGCCACCGGCGTCGGTGACATAGATGCGTCCTAAATCGTCTGTGGTCACTCCAAGCGGGTTGAGTAAACGCCCTTTCCCTTTGTTCCCAAGTATCTGCAGGCTTTTGTTTTGGAAATCGAATATTAAGACTTTGCGCCAGCCTGTATCGACGACCAATACGCGACCAGATTGGTCGGTATGCACGGCTAACGGTTTCTTTAGTGCACGAAGGGGCGCCCTACCAAAAATACCCTCGAAGATGCGCTGAGCTAGCGACCGCTTTCGGCCGATCTCCATTTCGGAATGAACACTTTTGACGAATTGAATTCTTGGTGGATCAGGAGGGAGCGGCCAAACAAAATCTTCTGGGTCGCCTTCATTGACGGCCTTACGAGTACCTGCACACGCTGCTAAATTCAGCGCCAGGGCGATAAGGCTTAGCTTTAATACCATGCTGACCTGATGGTTGATAGGCCTCATATTTCCCCTCAATAGATACTAGTGTAGTGATTAGGCGTCAATATTATATATAGATACTTTTAAGGCGCTTTGCATAAATAATATAGTGACATTTTTTCAATTTTAGTGAAGATTTCAGAATAGATGTCGATATTATTAGATTTATTATGTTATACGCAACCATAGTGCCAGAATTAGGTATCCTCCAAGGTTTTCAATAAATATCAAGCCAAACACATAGTAGGTAACTTTACTAATCCCAATAAATTAACAAAACTGTCCACAATGGGTACAAAAAGACAGTTGGTAGCGAGCGCTATAAAACCCCAAAACTGCGCCATATCGCGCAATCACTGAGCTATTTGGCACACTGATGGTCTACTGTTTGAAGATCACTATTGGTTGGAATTGTAGTCTTAGTTGAAAAGATGATATTTCTTCATTTTGTAGCGCAGGGCGTGGCGAGATATATGCAATAGATGTGCGGCGCGTGATTGGTTGCCACCCGTGCGCTCCAAGGCCTGTTGAATGAGTTCTTTTTCGACGCCGCTTAAGGCGATCCCGGTTGCGGGCAGGTGCAAAGTGTCAGGGAAAGTAGATTTCTGCTTAAGGGTGAGTTCCAAAGGAAGATGCTGAGGCTGAATGGTTTCAACATTTTCCAGGATCATGATGCGTTCCAGGACGTTGCGCAGTTCGCGCACGTTGCCGGGCCAGTGATAATCTCTCAAAATCTTCATGGCTTCAGGCGAAATCCCAGTTACATGCTTCTTAAATTCTTTGTTAAATTGGTCTATGAAGTATTTCGATAGGAGTGGGATTTCGACGGTGCGTTCCCGCAAAGGGGTTAGGTGAACAGGAATGACCTTGAGTCGATAATAGAGGTCTTCGCGAAAAAGCCCCTCTTCAACTAAGCGATCAAGAGCCTTATTTGTTGCGGTAATGATGCGAACATCCACTTCAATATCTTCTGTACCGCCGATTCGCTTGAAAGTTTTCTCTTCAATAAATCGCAGCAGCTTAACTTGCAGGGAAGGTGAAGCATCGGCGATTTCATCTAGTAAAACGGTCCCCTTATCAGCCAGCTCAAATAGTCCTTTTTTAGCAACTTTGGCATCTGTAAAGGCGCCCTTTTCATGACCAAACAGCTCGCTCTCCAGAAGCGTATCGGGCAGCGAGCCACAGTTCATCGCCATAAATGGATATTGAAACCGTTGGCTCTCGTAGTGAATTGCTTTGGCTACCAAGTCTTTTCCGGTTCCGCTTTCACCAGAGATGAGAACCGTAGTGGCATCGCTTTGGGCGATTTTACGGATGAAGGTAAAAACCTGCTGCATACTCTGGGATTCGCCAATGAGGTTGCTGATGCCATGCTTTCGTTTGAGATGCTGGCGCATCTCGGCGACCTCCCGGCTCAATCTGTGGCTCTCCAACGCTCGTTTCAGTATGACTTTGAGTTCTTCATAGGTAAATGGCTTTTTGATAAAATCAGTAGCTCCTATCTTTACGGCTTGAACGGCTGTCTGCACGGTTGCATAAGCCGTCATCATGATGATAATGGCCTCCGGCGTTTCTTGTTTTAGATTTCGCAAGACTTCCAGACCATCGATGTCTGGCAGTCTCAGGTCGAGAAGGACTACATCTGGAGCGTGCTCACGAAAAGCGGCTATTCCACTTTTGCCATCTACCGCAACGGTTATATCGCATCCGTCGCGCTTCAGATCGCGCGAGAGCGACCACGTTACAAGCTTGTCATCATCAATGATAAGAATTTTGTAATTGAACATGACAGATTCTTACTAAGGGAAAGTTAGTCAAAATCTGGAGCTGTTCAAAAAGGGCTGTGAATGTCTTTGCGAGGAGGGAAGCGACGAAGCAATCTCCTGATTTTAGGCACGAAGCCAGGGGATTGCTTGGCTTCGCTCGCAATGACGGAACCCTTTTTGGACAGCCCCAATGGGTTAATGTCAAAATTATCAAGACAGTTAATTTTCTTGCAAAAAAACAAGAGTTGAAATAGGCTACCTCATAACGCCTCCAAACTGCCGACTGGCAATTCAATGGTAAAGGTCGTACCAGTGCCGACCTCGCTATCAAAAGAGATCGTGCCCCTATGGCGCAATACGACTTCCTTACACAGAGCGAGACCTAATCCCACGCCTTTAACTTTTGTCGTGTAGAATGGTTGAAATACTTGATCTCGCGCTTCCCTTGAAATACCAACCCCGGTGTCCTGTACTGATATACAAACCCTATTATTTGCTTCATGATAACGCGTGCTCACGGTCAAGTGCCCTCCTTGTGGCATGGCCTGCACGGCATTGATGATAAGATTTAGCAGCACTTGTTCTATCTGCTTTGGATCAACCAATACTTCCGGTAACTCTTTGTCAAGGTCACTCTCCGCCTTTATCAACTTCATGTCCGATTGTTGGCGAATGAACAACAAAATCCGCTCAATGATAGCGTTGAGATCAGTTGGAAAGCGTTCCAGACGACTTTGCCTTGCGAAAGCGAGTAAGGACTCGAGATTCTGTTCAGCTCGATTTGCTTGTTTTAGAATTTCTTCAAAGATTTCTCGCCGATTGTCGTTCAGATTAGTATCTCGGAGGATCGAATTTGCCGCGAAAACAATCCCAGAAATCGGATTCTTGATTTCATGAGCCATACCGGCAGCCAGTTCTCCGATTTTGGCAAGTGCCTCAACTTGAAGAAGCTCCTGCCGATGATGTTCCAATAAATGATTTCTGGCTTTTTGCAACTTATCAGCCATAGCATTCATCCCAAGAGCCAATTGGCCCAATTCGTCACGGCTGGATGTTTTTATGCGAGCAGAAAAGTCACCGCGCTCAATAGCATCCATGGTGGTCTTAATCTTTTGAACCGGCCGATCCACCGAACGTACAAATAAGACTACCGTTGCCAAGGAAAGGAGCACAATGACCCCCAGGGCGATTCCGCCGAGTACTAAATAGTCTGATTTGAGAG
>JBHIAW010000207.1:0-4750 GCA_046758765.1 bacterium | reverse complement strand
TGTCAGCAAAACATGGATTCCGGCTTAAGACATGCAGGAATGACGACAGGCTGAATAGTTACTCCGCCGATTTTTTTGTCATTCAGGAATCTTGTTAAACAAAAAGCTGACCTTCTCTTGAATTTCATTAAGATATTGGTTTTCATAACTGTATGTAACTCTTTAATAACCAACGCTCTTTTCATTAGTTAAGACGGTCGGCTTTTCCAGGTAATGCCGGACCGTTTCAAGCAGCTTTTGCTTGCGGATGGGCTTAGAAACAACCGTTGTACAGCCGGCCTCCAAACACTTCTTGATCTCCTTTTGCCCCTGATGCGCCGTCAATGCGATGATGGGCACCTGGACTCCATTCTCCTGATTGCGGAGAGTTTTTGTGGCCGTATAGCCATCCATCACTGGCATCTCCATATCCATTAATACCAAGGAAATTGTTTGTCGTTTAAACAATTCCAAAGCCTGTTGACCATTGGCAGCAAAGAGCAGTTTATAATCGGACGATCTTTTCAGATAATTCTCTATTAAATTGCGGTTATCTACTGAGTCATCTGCTACAAGAATGCACGGCCGCCGGTCTATCCATTGAGCCACGACCTCTAAGAGTATTTTCTTCTTCAAGGGCTTGGTTATATAATCATCCATGCCGTGCTTTAGACATTTCTCCCGATATCCCTGCAAAGCATGAGCTGTAAGCGCTATAATGGGTACCCGCTCCTCACCCGCCTGGCGCTCTGAATAGCGAATCTCTTTGGTAGCGGCAAAGCCATCCATCTCTGGCATCTGAACATCCATTAGAATTAAATTATAATGGAATTTCTTTGCAGCTTCTACCGCCAATAAACCATTGGCGGCAACATCAACCGAATATCCAGCATTCTCCAATATCTTCTTTGCCAAAATTTGATTGTCCACATTGTCTTCCACCAATAATATTTTTTTATGAAGGTTAAGTTGAGGCGTCTGAGGTGACTGCCAAGGCTTGGTCGCAGGTGCCTGTTCTTGTTTAGGAACGCGCAGCACATTCATCAAAATATCAAAAAGCCGAGATTGCTTCACTGGTTTTGTGATGGTTTTGGCTATATGCAATTGTTGCTGCATTCGAGCACTTAGTCCTCCCCAGGAAGAGAGCATGATAATCTTGATATGCTTCAACTTAGTTTCTTTCCTAATTGCGCGTGCTACTTGAACCCCATCCATTTCCGGCATTTGATGATCAAGAATGACTAAATCAAAACTATTCCTCGAATCCCGTAAAAGAGAAAGCGCCTCGACACCCGTTGCCGCATCCGTAACCTTAAATCCCCATGCCCTCAAGGTCTTCTTCAGGATGAGTCGATTGGTGCGGTTGTCATCAACCACCAAAATCGCCATCCGCTCAAAATACGGATAAACGTATTCCACTCTTTCTTTCTCTTCCTCCTCCGCAATTGGTAACTCCAAATTGAAATGAAACGTACCCCCTTGACCCGCTTCACTCTCCAACCACATCTGTCCACCCATGAGTTTTACTAAAGACCTGGAAATACTTAACCCGAGTCCGGTGCCACCAAATTTACGAGTTGTGGAGCTGTCCGCCTGAGAAAACTTTTGAAATATCTTTCTCTGTTGCTCTTTGGATATTCCTATGCCCGTGTCAGATACTGTAAAATGAAGCCCAACCGTTTTCTCTTTCGTATCTTTTTTCCCTTTTGCCGCTTTTTTTATAGGCTCCACTTTGATAGAGACCTCTCCTTCTTCGGTGAATTTGATGCCATTGCCTACCAGGTTGACCAGAATCTGACGTAATCGGGTCGGGTCACCAACCAACCAGCATGGAAGATTGGGCTCTACGTAGCACATAAGCTCAAGACCTTTTTTCTCCGCCCGTACGCTAAATATGTCAGCTACGTTCTCTACCAACTCCTTAAAGTTAAATGACACTTGTTCTAATTCCATTTGCCCGGCTTCAATCTTTGAGAAGTCAAGAATGTCATTAATTAAATTAAGAAGAGCTTCGGAGGAGGATTGCACAACACTCAAAAATTCTCGCTGTTCTGAAGTCAACTCGGTATCAAATGCGAGTTCTGTCATCCCAATAATAGCATTTAGAGGCGTACGAATCTCGTGACTCATATTGGCTAAGAACTCACTTTTGGCTTTATTGGCAACTTCGGCGGCTTCTTTAGCTTTTTGTAAATCAACTTCCGCCCGTTGTCGCTCGGCTAATGAGGTTTCCAATTGTGATTTTTGCAGTCGCAGTTCCTCGGTGCGTTCCGCGATTATTTGCTCCAGCCAGCGGTTGCGGCATTGGATTTTGTAAACACTGTACTTGTGAACACCTATCACCAATAGGCCAAAGGAAAAGGTGAGTAGCAGTCCAAACCACCAGGTCTGCCAGAAAGGGGATTGGATTGTAAAACTAGCCTTAGCTGGTTTAGACCAACTCTGTTGATACTTGCGGCCTTGCACTTCCAGTGAATAACTACCCGGTGGCAGATTCGTATAAATAATCTCGTAACCTTTCAAAGGTTTCCAGCCCTTATCATATCCAACTAAGCGGTAGCGAAAACTGAGTCGCTTTTCATTGATGTAAGAAAGTGAAGCAACTCGAGCACGTAAATCGTGGCGGGCATAGGAAACCGTGATAGCACTATCGACAGTAACTGGTTCATCACCCAAAAAAAGATGGTGAAGCTTAACCAAAGGTGGGTCACTGAGCGCCAGATCATAACGTGGATCGTAATGGCTTAAACCCTCAGCAGTGCCGAACCACAACGTACTGTCGGAGTCAGCAAAAAAACCTCCTGCGTTGGATTCGTTGCTGGCATAGCCCTCAGCGGTCCCGTAATTGATAAAGCTTCTCCCATCAAAGCGGTCCACTCCGCGAGCGGTACCAATCCAGATATTGTTGTTATTGTCAACTCCAACCGAATACACGGCATCGTTGAACAATCCATCGGCCGTTGTATAGGTTCGAAAACTATTGCCATCATAACATGTTACACCTCGCGAAGAGTGATAGCCAAACCAGATATTGCCGCGGTGATCCTCGCAGAGGAAGTAAGGTTCGTTGTCAGCCAGGCCGTCAGCGGTTGTGAAGGTCTTCCAGGATTTGCCATTCCATCGGGATAATCCGTTAACACCTGAAGCCCATACATTTCCGTGGTGATCGACCAACAGACGAGCGTCTAAGAAAGATTGACCTGGTACGTTGACGCATTCATAGCCGTGACGTGCTCGTTTAAAAATGCCCACATTTTGAACTGCGCACCAGAAAGTGCCACTACTGTCTTCAATCATCGCGACCACCCGCCCGTGCCGGCTGATCAGCGGCTCATCATAGAATCTCTTGTTCCGACTAGCCTTATTTGTTTTATTGGTTAATCGGTGCTTGTAATTAAGCCCGCCGTAGTTGCCGATCCATAGTCTACCTTGGCTATCCTCTAAGAGACAAATGATATAGTCATGATTCAACCCATCATCAGTGGTGAAAGTGTACCAGGTTTTTCCGTCAAACCGACTCAATCCACGTGATGTCGCCACCCAGAGATAACCATGGCGGTCTCGTAAAACAAAACGGACAATGTCAGAGCCCAAACCGTCAGCTTTGGTGTAATTAGTAAAGGCGCGACCCATAAACTTAGCTACACCCCCGAGACCCCCCAACCAGACAATACCCTCATGGTCTATGATAATTGTTCTGACATCGTTTAACGGTAAGCTGTTAGAGGAGGAGATGAAACTAATTTCCCCCTCACGGATCATGGCTACGCCCATCTCAGTTCCAACCCAGAGCACACTGTCTTGGCCCGAGCAAACTGCCTTAACCGGTAAACCAACTAACCCATCCGCAGAGGTGTATTGGGCAACCCGTTGTGTACCCAGGTAAGCATGCAGGCCATCTTGTAATCCTACCCAAAGACGGTGTTCGCTATCTTCAGCCAAAGCATAGATTTTCTTATTTTGAACTTGTTCGATTGGGAAGGCTGCAAACTGGTCTCCTTCGAGGTAAAAAAGGCCAACCTCTGTGCCCACCCATAGCCGACCATCATGATCAATAAGCAGAACATCAGCGCTCGCATTTGGCAACCCATCCATTTCAGTGAAATTATGAAACCCCGAGTTGTTCCAGCGCGAAAGTCCAGCCCTTGTTCCACACCAAATGTATCCCAGTGAATCGACTGCCAGAGAGAGCACATGATTGTCCGCCAATCCATCTGCGGTCGTAAAATTATTAAAGCCGTGAGTCTCCTTGCTGCTCAATCCACCATTAGTACCGACCCATATTCTGCCTGTACTGTCCTGGGTAATTGCGTTTATCCAATCATTTGACAATCCATGGCGAATGCTGAATATCTCAAAGACGTTTCCGTTGTAGCAATTCAGGCCTGCTTCCGTTCCTATCCAGATATAGCCTTCGCGATCTTGAAACAGCACTTGGCTAACCAGTTGAGATAGGCCGTCATCACCGGTGTAGTTGCGGAAGTAGTATTGTTGTGCCCACCCGGATAAAGTGAAACCGAAAACAGTCAAAATGACAAAACATAATTTACACCTCCAGCATGCACGACTCAATACATCCGTTCCTGTTTGATAAATGTACATCTTTCCCTTGTTTTAATTGTTACCTAAATCGAGCGATCTTTTTGTCATTTAGAAGGAATCTTTTTAAACAAAAAGCTGACCTTCTTTTAAATTTTATTTAAATATTGGTTTTCATAACTGTATGTAACTATTTAATAATCAGCGCTCTTTTCATTAGCTAGTGTCTGAA
>JBHIAW010000206.1:0-4783 GCA_046758765.1 bacterium | reverse complement strand
AAGGAGGTGATTAAACATGAAAGAGCAGTGAATAGTATTCTTAGGGGCCAATAGTAGCAGTCTAAACAATGTGGTTGCATAACGGCTTCCGATCTGTATCACAAAAATCAGTTTTAGGAGGTGATCTAATGTTTTCAAAAAAATATAGAATGTTTCTTGGAAAAGCTATTTTCGTGTCAATCATGAGTATGCTGATTGTTGTAGCATCAGGCTGTGCACCGGTCATAAAAAATTTCACTCCAGAAAGGGGGATCGAGGGTACTGAAGTAACCATAGAAGGTAAACGATTTGGGGATACCGCTGATGAGAATACCGTCAAATTCGGTGACGCTACAGCTACAGATATTAGCGTTCCTGATAAGAACAAAATTGTTGCGAAAGTCCCGACTGGAGCCGAAACCGGCCTTATATCCGTCACTGTATCTGGTCGTACGGGAAAAAGCAGGAACAGTTTTATAGTTGTAGGTCCTTCTACTTCCAAGTGGACTTTTATGGTCTATTTAGATGGGGACAACAACCTGGAATCAGCCGGCATTGATGATTTTTTGGAGATGGCTGCTGTCGGATCATCAGATGAAGTGAACATCGTTGTACAAATGGACAGGGCTCCAGGTCACGATGATACCTATGGTGATTGGACGGGCACCAAGCGTTTTCTCATTCAGAATGGTGATACCCCCTCTGTGGCCGCAGTTCAGAATTTGGGGGAGGAAAACATGGGTGATCCTGCCGTGTTGCAGGATTTTGTGGAATGGGCGGTAGCGACCTATCCGGCTGACCATTATGCCTTGTCGATCTGGGATCACGGCGGTGGATGGCGCGTCCTCAGGGAAAAAATGATTGAGGAGGTTAGGGCTGTAACAAGCCGAGGAGAACCAGATTGGGGGATAGCCCGAGCCGTCGCTTGGGATGATACCGATGGCGACAAGTTGTACCTGAGAGAAGTTCAGCAGGCCCTTGAAGCTGCCAAACCGCGCATCCTAGACCGTAGTGGGACACTCGTGAAACTGGATGTAGTAGGGTTTGATGCCTGCCTAATGGGAATGGTTGAAGTGGCTTACGCCCTGCGGAACGTCGCCAATTACGTGGTCGGCTCGGAAGACCTGGAGCCAGGTGATGGTTGGCCCTATGACACCATTCTCGGTGACCTGGTCGCAACATCGTCGTTTAGTGCCGAAGATGTCGCCGATTTGATCGTGACCAAGTACGGGAATGCCTACGGTTCCGGCATCACACAGTCTTCAGTCGACGTAGCTGAGCTTAGCAATGTGTGCAATAAGATTGACGCCCTTACCAACCGGATGAACACCGAGTGGGCCAGTCTGCAAGCTGCGCGGGCTAACACTTTTCAATATCATCCATACGGAGCCTCCTATTGGGGGATTGATCTGTGGGACTTTGCCGACAAAGTCTATAATCAAGTAACGTCAACGGAGATCAAAACGGCTGCCCTTCAACTGAGAAATGCCATCGATGACTTCGTGACTAATGAACGTCATAGTCCGGACATGGCTGGATCGCATGGCGTTGCTATCTACTTTCCGCCAACCCAGACCGAGTTTAACAATGATCCTGACCACACAGGCTACGAAGAAAGTAACACCTACATGCCGGTTGATTTTGTAAAGTACCACCGTTGGGACAATTGGCTGCAGGATTATTACACCAATATCCTGTTATCCGTGGAGTAGTTAAAAGCTAACCCCGAATGTTTTCGGGGTTAGCCTTTCATTAACCTAATCGACCGAAACTCAGTTCGTGCCGTGACCTTGTCAATTAAGAGGACACAAAGGACATTCTTCCAGAAATCATGATCCAGCCCTCTTGTTTGTTAACAGATTTAAGCTTGGTTGGGAATTTTTTTGTTGTCGAAAAGTCAGTCAACCCGTCGTGCGCGCACACCAAAATCTACGTTGTCTTTTATCCATGTAAAAAAATTGTTTTGCTCTTCAAACGATTTTTCAGGGATCAGGATTTTTGGATCTTTCCAGGATATCATGACCTCAGCATCCTGAGTCCAAATTTTGACTCTACGCCGCTTCACTTTGGTTTGCCAATTTTTTCCGACGACCGCATTGGTATAAAGTAAACGGATGGTAACACTTCGGGCTAATCTTTCCAGAGATTTGACATCAATACTTCGGAAATCGGTTTTGCCTTCCTGCTTCACGTCGGGAATGCCGTCGCTTAGCATAACAATCGAGATGGGTCTAAGAACCAGATTTTTGTTTCTTACCGTAAGCGCACACTGTTCGAAAAAAGCGTTAAAGTCAGTGAAGGGATTTGAAGCCCTTTTCGGAAAGATTTCCCGCAATTTGTGTGCAATTTCTTCGATGGATTTATTTTCGAAAGTTTGCCTTGGATAAAACGTTTTAGCCTCGTTAGCCACAGCCCCGCCTATTGAGCTGACAAAGAGAACATTTGGAACTTCCAGGCCGCCCAGGCCATTTAGGTGGCTGTATATATAATGAGCAAGAAAGTTTATCGAGTCATCATAGTATGGACTCTTCACAAATGAACCGCTAATATCAACTCCCACAAACATTGAAAGCCGCGGCTTGGGAGGCGTGCCCTCTGATTCCATCAATCCACAGCCATGAAACAAACTTGCAAAAGCAAAGAACACTAGGTACGCTATTTTAAGTTTAGACATTCTGAAAGTCTCCAATACTTCGTTTGGGGTCACTAAATGATTCACTCTTTCTTGCGATGTTGTCAATTACCGTCGGGGATTTTGTAATCGCTTCAACATTTTTGAACGGAAGCTCAAAAAGGTGATTGCTTGAAATAAGCAAAGTGCAAAAGTTTATGGCTGCTGCAACCACCTGCAGCGGTGGTAATACCAAGGAGGCCAGAAGTTCTTCGCCTTTGGTCTGGATCCAAGAGGTTTCTTCCTTAATCTTTTTCATAAAGTCAGAAGATATTACCAAAAGACGGCTTTTAGGAACTTCATCACGGCTGGAAAGTGCAATACCTTTGCCTTGAATTACAGACAAAATTGTGGGTGTTCCATGTGAGGCGAAAAGAAACCAGGAAAGACTCCGGATACCAAACCATACAAAACATGAAATCGCCAGGGTCCAAAAAATGCCAAGTTCAAAATCTTCTGAATATTGCGCAAACCAGGGCACCAATGAATCTACAAATTCCCTGTAAAGAAATACCACTTCCACAAAGAGAACGACTATCTCAATTACTGCAATTCCCAAAATAGCGGAAATGCTCTTGCTCTTAAACGCATCAACCAGAGTCGAAAGTACGGCATAGCTGCCAAGAACGACAAAGAGTAGAAAAACGAACAAAGGAATGCGAATGAAATTTTCCGCAAACTGTTCCCCGGTGATGTTAGAGAATGTGTCTACCACTAGGGGAGCCATAACGTACGTAAAAATGACCGCTTCAATCAGGCACCAAAACAGGGTCAAAAATACCGCTATCCAGGGAACCGGTGAACTCACGATATTTCGACCCGCATTACGGATCAATCTAAATGGCATAAAAATGATATCTTGGACAACGGACCAGATTCCGAGGATCGTTACTTTTATGAGCCCCAAAAGCGCTGCGAAAAGATTAAAAATGAACTTAAAGATTCCTCCCCAAAAGGAAACGATGGATTTTCCTAAATCCAACCAGGTAATGAATAGGTCAGTAACAAACTCACGACGATTCTGTCTTATAAGCACGGTCAACAAGCAGGCGATACTGAGCCAGCAGCCTAAAATAATGGCAAGGACAGGCAAGAGTAGAAACAGGCGTTTGCCAATCATCACCCAGAGATGGTCGCCAGACCCCCAGGCAAAAGTGATAAATGCTTCCTGAAAAAACATCGGAAACAAGAGTACCGATAGAATAAGCTTCACAAATCCGCTGGTTTCGTTTAACATGGATCAGCTCCCATTGTTTTTAAAAATAAATGTTCTGTTCCTAATCAACAGATTAACTCCGATTTTTGAACACAATTCCTATTTTGCAATTTTCATACCCCAGATATTGGCTAAATTTCTAAAATCTTCAAGTAACTGTGTTTTCAGTTCTTAGCGTGCGTTCTTTATTGAGAGTCCGTGTCCGAATATTTCCTTTCATGTGGTAAATCTTACACGATGGTTACACTAAACTTTCGTGAAATGGCGGTTAAAAAGTATCGGTCGATTTTTTATCGACCTAAAATTGAATTGCTTTAAACCTACATTTCCTTTCTTCTTTTCTCTAAAAATCTATTTGCAATTTAAATATTTATGTTGTACTTTATGTAAGACAATTTATTGTACAAAATGGAGTCAAATATGAAACGACTATTACTTGATCAAGATATTCGTCCCTTATCCGAGTTTCGAGCAAATGCCAAGGCCCTCATTGAACAAGTACGCAAAACTAAAAGGCCATTAATTATTACGCAACACGGTAAGAGTGCTGCGGTTATTTTGGATGTACAAGAATTTGAAGCGCTTCTCGAAAAAATAGAAGTTTTACAGGAAATCCAAATTGCCCAATCACAGCTACAAGCTGGCTTGGGCATTGAGCATGAAGAAGCCAAGAATCAGGTCTTATCCCGTCTTGCTGAAAAAAAATGAAAATAATTTGGTCACCATTTGCTCACAAAAGGATTATTGAAATAGCCGAATATATTGCAAATGATAACCCCAGGGCAGCAGAAAAGTGGGTTAATTCAATATTTGACGCAGTAAAAAGATTAAAAGACTTTCCACAAAGTGGTCGCTTAGTACCAGAAGCCGATAGTAAGGATGTTAGGGAGATTCTTTTTGGCAACTATCGAATTATA
>JBHIAW010000205.1:0-4787 GCA_046758765.1 bacterium | reverse complement strand
ACAAAATCGAGCACAAACGCTAACCTCCTTAAACCAGGTCAGCGTTTCTTAGAAGGGAAAAAACAACCGCTTGAAAGTTCCGCTATGTTTTATATTGAAGATTAGGTCAAAAAATGAAAGGGGACAGAAATCTTAATTTCTCTGTCCCCTTAATTATTCCCCAGAAATTCTTATCGTATCAACATCATCTTCTTCATATCTGTGAAATTCTCTGTCTTCATTTGATAGAAATAGATACCACTGGACACATCTGTTCCATAGCGATTTTTACCATTCCACTTGACCTGATATTTGCCTGGGGACTTCACCTCATTAACAAGGGTGATAATCTCCTGACCCAACAGATTATAAATGGATATTTCCACCCGGCCACTCTTTTGTAGGCTAAATTCAATTTTTGTTTCAGGATTAAAAGGATTGGGATAATTTTGAACCAAACTATAATTTGAAGGAGTCTGATTAATCGCTCTGCCCTCATTAATTGCGGTAATTAACGATATTTGTTTTTCTAATATATTTCCTGATGTTTCAAATTCTGTGGGACGGGGAATGCCAAATTGGGAAGAGCCAAAAGCGATTTTCATGAGAGCCCCACTATTGAATACCTCGTAAATTGAAGGTTGCGATTCGTAGGCTGTGAAAAAGGTATTATCAGACTTTACAAAAGAGAGGTCGATCCACGCTGGAGTCTGAGTAGCATCAACCGTTGCAAAACCGTCATGGGTAATGGTCAAGGTAGAATCAGGGTTATAGGGTGGTATACCAAAGGCGTTATGTCCGCCTACTAGATATGTTCCCGAGCGACCCACGGCCAATCGGTAGTCGCTCCATCCGCTGGTTAATAGGCTCCCACTCCCAGGGACCGTGCTGCCAAGACTACCGTGAGTGGAGTCCGCCAGCCAAGTGCCTACCGCCTCAAGTGGGATTGGAGTTTGTTTAGCTAACAAATTCCCTGAAGCGGCAAAATCAGTGGGCCGTGGAATGCCGAACTGACTGGATCCAAAGGCAATTTTCATCGTCTGGTCACCATCGGTCAATTCATAAATAGAAGGTTGCGACTCATAAGGTCCAAAAAATGTATTATCCGACAAAAAATAAAAAATATCGATATGAGGTGGTGTCTGGGAAACATCAACATTTACAATACCCCGATGTGTGATGGTTAGCGTTGAATCGGGATTGTATGGCGGAATGCCAAAAGCATTGTGACCGCTGACCAGGTAGGAACCGCCGTCATTAATGGCTAATCGATAATCACTCCAGCCACTCGTCAGCAGACTTCCGCTGCCGGGTGTGGTGCTCCCGAGACTCCCATGTGTTGAATCGGCTACCCAGGTACCGATCAATGCATCTTGGATCGATGGTTGCTTAGCCAATATATTACCGGAAGTCTCAAATTCCGTTGGCCGAGGAATACCAAACTGGCTCGATCCAAAAGCAATTTTTAGACTCGCACCGCCATCAGTCAACTCAAAAATTGAAGGCTGAGATTCATACGGAGTAAAAAAAGTGTTATCGGACCAGACAAAAAGTAAGTCGATATGCATAGGAGACTGAGATTCATCAATGGTATAAAAGCCGTAATGCGTGATAGTAAGTGTAGAGTCTGGATTGTATGGTGGAATTCCAAAGGCATTGTGCCCACTAACCAAATAGGTGCCATCGCTGTTGAGCACCAAAGTAAAATCACTCCAACCAGCAGATAGGAGACCCCCACTGCCAACGTTGCTACTTCCTAGGCTGCCGGTTGTAGCGTCAGCCTTCCAGGTACCTACTAACTCAGCACCCATGCCAACTTCAACCTGATTTGTCATACCTAATAACATTAGGCAAAACAAAAAGAGTACCATTTTTTTCATCACACTTCCTCCTTTTGATTAGGTTAAAATCTCAGACGCATCATAGCTAGTGCTTGAACGAAAACAGCCTTTTCCTGTCATTCCCGCATGCTTTAAAGCGGGAATCTCCTGCCTGAAATGATGAGATTCCGGCTCAAAAGATTGCCGGAATGACATTAAGAATCGAGTTTTCGTTCAAACACTAGCTAATAAATGATGGTCCTGTTATATATTTTAATATACCTTCCTTACTTTTACTGGCGAAGAAAATCCAACATTGCTGTAAAAGACTCCTCACTATCTTTTAACTGAAGATGATCTTTCCCAGCGAGTTGGACATTTAATGCACCATCCAATTTGGGACTTTCCAAAAGATTGCCGGTGCTGCCATCATTAAATACAGCAAATGCTGGATAAAACAGGTCAGCCCCGGTACCATCATAAATCGTCATATAGGTGACGATATCATCGCGTGGAGTCTCATCAGGTGTATTTAGAGAAGTTAAAAACTCTGAATTAGGATGTCCAATTTCAAGACATAGCGACATTGTTGCATTGGGTCCAGAGCAAAAATTCACGCCGTGATTGGCGCCCGCAATCGCAATAAGGTGAGCAACTTTATCGTAGGCATCATATTCCTTGACCCAGGCTCGCACAACCGTTACCCCCAATGAATAGGCAATGATATCGATTTTTTGCACCCCAGTGTAGTCCATCACAGTAGAAACAAAATCATTGATTTCAGCAATATTAGCCATATTTGAGCTAGCAGAATCACCACCGGCAAAGTCAATGTAACTCAAAGCCCACAATTCTTTTGGGGAATAGCCTTCTTGAAGCAATTTATTCCCAATTGCATTCCAGTCATTGGCAGTACCGCCATTACCGTGTATAAACACAATGGGGTGATGAATAAGGCAGCCCTGATTACCTCCCCAACCAGTTAGTGTAGCACCGGTTAGCTTATCGTGAGGTGGAGTGAATCCAGCAGGGAAAGTAGTGGGAAGGGTGTATGTTTTTGCAATTTCGGACACAAATGTAATGGCATGAACGTTACTTTGGGTCATCATCTCCCCATCACTGGCGCTTACGGCCCAATAGTAACTAACAACTGTATCACTTGTTCCTTGAAACAGGCTAATCATTGTCTGTCCCGACAAAACCAGAATAGTATCACTATCGGTATTCAATGTCAGCACAATATTCGACAAGGTACTATCGAGAGCCAGTATCCAATCGTAAGCTATCGCCTGGTTTTCGGGATCAAGTGAAGCATGCCAGCTAAAGTTCTCTTGCTGTTCTTCGTGACACGCGGTAACTATCGCGCCGCTTGCTGGGGCAATAAGCATAAATGCCTCTGGTGCTTGGTTAGTAGTTGGTTCAGTAATCTGGCGATCTGTTTTGCTACAAGTCCACTGCAGTAAAGCGAAAAGCAGGAAAGGTATAATTATTTTTATGTAAAGTTTCATATCCTTATTTCAATAACAAAAGCTTTTTTGTTTCTACAAAATCGCCTGCTTGGAGACGATAGAAATAAACGCCACTGTCAACTTTTCTGCCTAAATTATCTCTCCCATTCCATCTGATGATATGTTCACCAGTAGATAGTCTTTCATTAACCAATGTTCGAACTTCTTGGCCCAAGAGATTAAATATACGGAGTGTGATTTCATTGTCTTTCATTAACGAATATTTAATCGTCGTCTCGGGATTGAAAGGGTTGGGATAATTTTGTTGCAGCGTAAAGGCGCGGGGCTGCTCGGATTGGTCTATTTCCACAGACGTTGTTGCGCTGGGCAGATAATAAACCACATCATCAATATAAAGAGTATCCACTAAAAAAGAACCCACCCAGAAACCCGGAATCCATCCGGTTGGATTGTAATTTGGGATAATGTACTCAAAATCCCATTCACCTGTCGGCACCGGGCCAGAATAGGCCTCGGCTCTGGCTGTATCTCCTACAACTTCAACCACGACCTTGAACCAGGTATTGAGTTTAATTTCCGGCGAGCTGCCAATGGAGGGCATTTCGAATCCCGGCGCTGGCAGGGTGCCAAACCAATAAGACATGCGTTCCCGTCCCGGAGCAAAATTAAAATAATAGGGACTGGTAGCGCCTTCTGGGTAATGGCCAAAGATAACAGCCGTCTCTACATCAATAATTGTTGGATCATCAATGACTTTTAAGCGACATTCGGCCCTGAAATCTGGTCCTACGTTAAGATTATTCAAATCCAGTGTATCGTTCCCAAAGGTAAAAATAAGCAATTGCTTATTTGTAAAGTAGGCTGTGGACGGCTCGGTCATTCTTAATACGCCATCAACGATCTCAGCTTTACCTGTGGGCGGACCTGGCGGATTCACCGAATCACCAGGAGCAAAATTTACCACCCATAGAGGATCAACGGTAAAATTGCCATCCTCAAAATCATCAAACCAAACTTCCTCCCACTCAATACCCTGAGCAAAAAGATTAAACCCCAAAAGTAGGCCCCCCACGAGTGTAAACACAAAGAGCTTTTTCATATCTTTCCCTCCTGTTTTTCAACAATGCTCAAATTTGCGGCTTCGCCGCGCTAGTTTGTTGTAAGTCAAATCTTCGTTTGTTTTGCAATAACCAACATTCAAAAAGACAAACCATAGACAAATATAGAAATCAAGAAAGAAGTCATCGTTTAGTGAAAATATTGTTTGGGTCATTCATATTTGGAATTTGAGATTTATTTGTTATTTGGTTTTTGTGAATTATTATTTGCGCATTAGCGCGCTAGGTCTGTTGAGAGTTAAATCTTCCTTTATTTTGCGAAAAATTTTGTGCCAACCTAATCACAGCTTTACCACGCCGAGTCATTAAGCCATTCAAGTCATTTGCCTTCGGCGTCATTATTGACAGGTGCGAAATTAATTTTTCAATTTGCATTTTTCATTTTGCAATTTGCAATTGCG
>JBHIAW010000204.1:0-4828 GCA_046758765.1 bacterium | reverse complement strand
AGTAAAGGAATCATGACCATGGCAAATAAAGCCATTGCCATGAGCCCAGAGGCTACCCCAACAACCAGCTTCTTGACTTTCGATAGATCAATATCGGAGTAACTGGCAGCAATTACATTAATGTCCATTGGTCGAGCTTTCACCTGCTGCTTGTAAAGCATCATCAAACCAGGCCTCGGGAACAATCGGCCCACGGATTCTAGGATAAACCGCTTCCATGACCGTGCGCCATTCTTTAGCTTGCTCAGGGGAAGGCACAATGACTTTGAGGCCACGTTTCTTCATCTCAGCCACGGCTTCCTCCTCTAAGCGGCGGATTTCTTGCCGGAGCCGCAAGCCGGTTTTTTCAGCGATCTGTTTTAGTTGGCCTCTCAGCCTTTCAGGTATCTTATGCCAAGCTCGCGTACTGACCACAGTGGCGCCAATCATGGGCGCCCAGGGCATCTCAATCATGTACGGGGTAAAAGGGAACCATTGGCTTGCTAACGCCATAATGGGTGTAGTGTTGAATGCGTTTATCATGCCAGTTTGCAGACCAGGTAGGATGTCAGTTGCAGATAAAGGAATGGCATTGAAACCGGAAGCCTTCCACATTTCCAACGTTTTATCATCGCCGCACCAGACGAAGAGCTTGGCCTTTTGGACTGTTTCAACCGAGGGATCGGGCTCTGGCACGAAGAACCGAACCCATCCTGCATCACCCCAATTAAGTACAACAAATCCTTTTTGTTCGAGTAGCGCTTCCAGACGTGGAGCCATAACTTTTCTCACTCGGTCCAGCTCTTCCCAAGAGTGGACTGCCATAGGTATGGTCAATACTGTAACTTCGGTGGCAATGCGACTCAAGCCACTATTGCTAATGGCAGCGGCTTGCAATTGACCGATTCGTATCTTTCGAACCATATCTGCTTCATCGCCTGCTACGCCGCCCGGGTAAATTCGCAACACCACTTTACCTTGACTGACTTCTAACCATTCTGCAGCCATATCTTTAATAATTTCATGCCATGGTGATCCGCTGGGTGCCAGGGTAGCCAGTTTGATAATGATGGGCTTGGTGTCGTTTCTTTTTGAATTGGGTTTGGGATGGGAAGAGGCGGTTATCATTAGTGGAGTTAAGACGACGAAAAGCAGCGTCCTTGCAAATCTTTTGCTGCTGAAAGATGAGTTCATCATGATGTGTCCTCCAATTGTCCGTCCGTGACTTTATAGTTAGACTAATTTGTGTGTGATTCTTCTTCCTTTTCTTTGATCTCATCATCCGCAAAGAATAGCTCATCAATATTGTCGAGTAATTCCGCTGCACGACGTTGAGCCAGGATGTTCGATAAACGGTTCTCCGGGTAACGGTTGACATCAAAGGCTAATGCTTTTAATAGTAGTGATTTGAAGCGTTGTCGGTCCTGTCGGCGAACACATACTGTCTCAGCAAGTGAGACCAAGGGAGTTATTGAACGTCCGCCGTTAAGTTCCATGGCTCGAGCGAAGTGGGCTTCTGCCTTATCAATTCCACCGCCTTCAGCCTCAGAGCGTCCGGCTTCAAAAATCAGGAAGAATTCGTGGATGGCGCCGTCCCCCCAGCTCTCGTCCAGATCTAAAGCCCGCTGCAACAACGCCCGTACAATTGGCACGTCACCGATCAGGGCCATATCGTCTTTTGCAACCGAGATAGCGGAGCCCCATGCTGCCCCAGTCCAGTAGAGTGCCGGGACATCTGCACGCTCGATTTTGGCTACAGCGGCTAACGGATTGTTGATCAGCGCTTGGGTGATTCCTGGTGAGCATGATTCCAATGCCCTTAATCCATAGTCGCGGGCTCTTACAAATAGGCGCTTCGCCCTGGCGCGGCCTTTGCGGGCTGCCACCAGGTCACTTGATTCCACCGAATTTGCGGGCCAAAGCACATAAGCATGGGCATACTGCACAAATCCGGAGGCAGCCGCGATGAGCAGCCCTTTGTGGTTCGGAGTAATCTCTAGCAATGATTCGATGGACTTGAGAGCGAAGGGCAGGGCATCACCAACGAGTTCGGGATCGTCATCTGTGGCGTAGACACTGGCACCCCCACTTGCTAAAGTATCAGCCAGAGAATTTACGGCCAGACGTTTGATGGAGCATCCATTTAGAGTCAGGGCCAGAGTGACGCTCAATAACAGATGGGGTAGTAAACCACGTAGTCTAGAATTAAGACGATTGGCTGACGAATTAGATCTATTTCTGTAGTCTCTTGGACGAACAGAACCATCCCAGTAAGCATAACACATAAGTAAGCGTACCCTCCTTGATATCAAACTTATTCGTACACACATAACTACAATGACCTCAAAAATGAATTTGTATTTACGGATTACAAATCAGGTCGCCAAGGTTTGTCGTCCAACAGCTCTTAGGCAACGACAATATCAGGTTGGGTTGCGAGGTTTATTAATTGATGGATTTAAAAGATATTGGTTTAAGTTCAAATGGTATTACCCTAATAAGACTGTGATAACAATTTATTCAAGCTTTTTAACTTGATATACCAACAATCTAATCATAGTGCGGAATATGATTTCACGGTGATTCGCACATTCCTGCGGATATTTGGGGTAATAAAATATTAGCATCACGCAACACAATCAAACGTTACTTATTCAAAGATAGCAATTCTAATACTTTGGTCAAGACTTGTGATAGTAATTTCACGAACATTGCAGACATTTATTCTATATATTACAGGAGAGTAAATAGTCCATTATTTTTTCGTTAAACCTCCGTTACGGGAGGGTTCATGTCATTCTCGTAAGAATCTTTTTCGATTTGACCACATTTCAAAAAAGATTCCTTCTGAATGACAGAATAATTGGCCGATTTCCAAGCAAGCAGGAGCAACTCCCTAACTATGACTGAGGTTTTACATTTTTTCCCGTGTTTTTGCTTGACAAGGAGCTCATAATTCACCATATTTAACCAAGCGGTGGGAAGGCGGAGACTCGGAAGAATCTCTTGTTACAGTCTTATTTCACAATTTAGGGGATTCGACCGAGGTCGAACTTATCCATGAGAACTTCCCGGATGAGAAGTCCCGCGACGACCACACAAAAGGCTGGGATGGCTGCCTAGGCCAAGTGGCAAAGATCGTTGAAACTGTAAGTTTTGATGATAAATGAAAAGTAATCTTTTCGTGGAAGAGATTTTTCGCGGTTACAAATGCTGTCACTTAATTCACACGGGCTTTTCATCGCTGTGATTAATTAGTGTCTTTTTATTATGAACAAACGCTAACGCCGAATGCTTTCGGGCTCAGCGTTTCATAAAGGAGGGTTAACAGTATGAAACGAGTTACAATTTCTTTGACATTTTTGTTGGTGATTTGCATTTCCGGACTACCAACATTGGCACAAAATAAAGCTGTCACGGGATTTGACAAGCTGAAATCCTTAGTTGGAGAGTGGCAGGGCAAGTCGAAAGAGGGAAAAAATGTAACCGTGACTTATGAACTGGTATCCAATGAGTCCGTACTTTTGGAAAGGCTCGCGTCGGAAAATGAGCCAAATATGATTACTATGTACCATCTTGACGGCGATCACTTAATGATGACTCATTATTGTACAGCGAAAAACCAGCCGCGCATGCGTGCTGAGTTTGGTAAGGATGATAACCCTGTACTTCAATTTGAGTTCATCGATGCAACCAATTTGGCTAAAGCTACCGACGGACACATGCACAGAATGGCTATCACATTTATTGACGACGATCATGTCACACACGAATGGACCTGGCGTCAGAATGAACAAGAAAACGTAACGAGGTTTGAATTAGAGCGCAAAAAATAGAGTGGGTCTTATAGTTATGATAGCTTAATAAATGAAGCCCCATAATAATTAGTCGAACTTAGCACCTCAAAGCCCAGGTTTTCCCAGCCGAAGTCTGGGCTTTACTCTTTTTTTGGTTGAATATGAATTCTAAGTTAGATTGCTGAAGGGACAAAGATTTTGTTTTGTTCCCCTTGCTAACCAATAATAAGGTTCTTTTGTGTTCTCCTGGACCCTACTGTATTTTCTTTGTTACTCATTCAAACTCCAATCATATTTTGTATGTTTAATCTTCCAGTTTTTTGGATTGGCTTTTATGGCTGTGGCTATGTCGTCAGATAGAAATCGAGTAATATAGAGTAAAATTTCTTCATCATTTTTGCCAAAATCTTTGGAATACCAATCCAATATTTTAGACAAGTGGGCTTGCATTTTATCTATCTCAAAATAATTCATACTCGCTCTACTGAAAAATTTCCGGCCTTGATCGTCAAGCTGTTCATCTAGCTTGGTGCCTTCATAAGCTTCGGAGCGAAGTGGCGGACAGGACTGTGCGGCACAAACCAACGCAAAATGAATGCGCGGGTCACGAAACTTCTGACGAATAATTTTGTGTTCAATTGTATTCAACGTCGTTTCTTGGTTGTTGATGATGACAAAAGGTTTGTCCCAAATTGTTTTCTTGAGTACAGTGCCGATAATCAAGCCACCGGTGTGCAATTCATTTATGCTCTTGATTGGATAATGATCACAAATCACCTTCAAGGTGTAAGCATTGTAAGCATTAATCCAGAAAGCCAATTTCGCCTTTTCCTCGGCAATGGTGTCAGGATTCGTGGCGGCTAATTGCGCAATGTAAGCCCCAAGACGCTGATCTTTGCACAGGTCTCGGTAATTGACTCTGCCATCGTAAACATAATCCTGCAAAATCCCAGTATATAAACTGTGGGCATCCTGGCCGTAAACATTAACATTGACGAACAGGGTAAGTGCTAATATGATGTTTGTATGCTTCATGGGATTGCCTCCATCTA
>JBHIAW010000203.1:0-4839 GCA_046758765.1 bacterium | reverse complement strand
TAACCTCCGAGTCTTTTGTCGCACATCCAATGACAGAAAGAGTCAAAGACGTCGGTGTCAGAAAACAGTGGAATCCCTAATTCATTCAGTGAATTATCAATTATATGAAGGTATTCTTTATAATGAGTTAGGTCACGGTCAATTGCTCTTTGCTCTAGTAAAAAATTCACTGTGTCGATTGTTTTGTTATTTATGATTCGATAATTGGGATTCAAAAAGTAGAATGTCGGAGTAATGAATCCAGCCTTAATTCCGCGGGAGACCTCTTGGTTAGCTTCGAAAGCGGCCAAGCTGTTCCAATCGTCTTTTTCAATAAGCCCATATACAAGTTCGTAGATTGCATTTGCAACACTATCCCAGTTTTCAGGTTTCTGCCAACCTGCATTTTCAAACCATTTTTTCAAATCTCTTGTAATCGCTGGAGCAACACTTATTCGATAACCTTTTTCCCTATTATGATGGGTATTGCTGTAAGGTAAGAGCTTATGTAGAACTAGATTGGTGATTGGCTTACCTTCCTGACCTTCCTCTCTGGCCTTTTTGATTTCTTCCCAATATCGCTTTACTTCACCTCTTTCTTTTTTGTACAACGAGAGATGCTTTTGACCTTGGGGTTCGAGCAGATAAGACTTTTCGAACTCAGAAGCGTAGGCATTGAATTGTGATTGTTTATCAGTTGTTATGAGCGACATTTGAAGTCACAACTTATTTTGCGCATAACTAATAATTGAGCTACAATACACTATTTATTTAGATAACCTGCCTCTCGCTCTTTATTATAATAAACAGTAAGGAGTAAATTCTTGTAAAAACGTTAATTCTAATTTTTTACAATGTGATTAAAAAATTAATGAAATGTTACAGAAATTTGTTTACAAAAACATAATGAATCCTCATCAAAAAGCAAAGGAATTTTCGCCCGCACTTCCAAAGACGTCAAACATAAAAAACCCCGATGCGTCGGGGTCTTCAATCAAATAATCGAATGTTAATGTACTGTCTAAAAAACGTTGCTTTTTTTGCACCCATAGAGTAACAAAGTTTCCACTAAAAAACAATACGGAAATGAGCTAGTTTGTTGATCTTCTCTGTAAGTTTTTGACCGGGTTTAAAGTTCATAAAAACGAAAATTTTCGGATAACAAAATAGGTTTATTCGGTCCGAACCTTGATCGCTCTTTTGCCTTTGGGTGTTTTTTCAACTTCAAATTTCACTTTTAGACCCTCTTCGAGAGAGCTTCTGTATCCTATATAACCAACGTTGCTTTTGTGAACGAATATGTCAGTCCCATCTTCACACGCAATGAAACCAAACCCTTTTCTCGCATTAAACCACTTTACCGTGCCTTGGGGCATATCGCTGCTCCTTATGTATTAAACAATAGTGGGGTTCTGCCGCATTGAGACCAGGCGCTTCTGATAATCAAGAGTGTGTCCTGACTCCCCCCCGTACTAAGATCTCAACTCGGTACTTCGTCGGCGGTCAAAGCCCCTGCACCTTCAAAAAACATTCCATTTTTGAACACTTTAAATGGTAACTAATTTGAGCGTAAAAAGCAAGCGAAAATTCACACCCCTGTTTTCGACACCCCTCCAGCAGCTATGGTCTTTTTTGATTTAGTCTTGAGGATTTTTGAGTGACTGTTAATGAAGTTGAATGCTTCTTCTTTTAATTTCTCCTTATCAAAATCTACCGTAATCACGTGGTAGGATTGTTCCAAATCAACTTTCCGTTTGTCAAAGGAACCCACTAAATGATAAATCAACTCAGAATTAGAAAAGGGCACGGTATGGTCGTATTTGGAATGCAGAATCAGAATAGGCGCGGAAATTTCAGGGAGGTCATTTCGCACGTGGTCCAAAAGTTGAAATAATTGCTCTACTGACTTAAGGGGATAACGTTGGTAACTCTCAAGCTGTGATTTGGCTGATTCATCTCGAACATCCTCTCCCCCTCTTTTTCTGCGAAACTTAATAAGTCCATCCAAGTTTTTTGCGAATATTTTCTTCCACGTTGGCAGTTTAATCACAGCCGCCATGGAAATAACGCCGTGCACCGGATAGTGGGCAGCTAAGTGCAGTGCCAGGGTTCCACCCATAGAAAGCCCAGCTACGTACACTTCTTCACACATATCTGATAACTCGTGATATGAAGCCTTGACGCGCTCAAACCAATCTCTCCAAGTGTAATTTAGTAAATCGGCTGAATACGTACCATGACCCGGCAACATGGGAATCGAAACGGTTAGGTTTTCTTTGGAGAGATATTCTCCCAATTCGAAAAGTTCGTTCGGGCTACCTGTGAAACCATGAATCAGCAGGCAGCCCACTGGACCCTTTTTAAATAAATGTGAAGATGGCATTTGATGTTAAATCCCAATTTTCTAGTTTTATCAATATAATTTTAACAAGGGACATTGTCAAGATTAAAACTCTCCTGGAGCTGTCCAAAAAGGGTGCTGTCATTGCGAGCGCAGCGAAGCAATCTCCAGGTTTTGTGCCTAAATTGGGAGATTGCTTCGTCGCTTTCGCTCCTCGCAAAGATATCTTTCGGCCTTTTTCGACAGCCCATAGTAGTTTGGTAAATTCTCATTGATTTTATTCATAATTTTTCTTAAAATGTAATTATTCAAAATATTGATAATTCATATCGCAGCAAGCTGCAAGGTTAAACAATCCCTTAGGGCCAAAATACAAAGTAATGCAAAAGAAATTTAACCACAAAGTACGCCGAGTAGGCGCAGAGGACGCTAAGAAATAAAATGAAAATCCGCAACTATTCAGGCTGTCATTCTGGAAGAATCTTTTTTGAATCAACGTCCGAACGAACCTTGTTTACTTAGTGCTAAAATTTACAAAGATTCCTACGGAATGACAGGGCAGCCTGAATAGTCACGAAAATCCTTTAAAGAGAAACTATAGACATAGCCTTGGGCTCCTGAGCGGTCTTTGCGCCTTCTTGGAGCTCTTTGCGGTTAGAAAATGTTTATTTAACAAAACAAAGATCTTATTGGTCAAACTACAAAATTAGGAGAGACAATTGAGCACACAAATAAACAGAAAAATAAAAGGATTCGTCCACAAATACGGCGATAATATCGACACCGATGTCATCATCCCAGCCCGTTACTGTGTGAGTATCAAGGAAGAAGACTTAGCGGCCCACTGTTTAGAAGATTTGGACAAAGAATTTGTAAGCAAAGTCAAGTCAGGCGATATCTTAATGGCTGGAAATAATTTTGGCTGCGGCAGCTCCCGCGAAAATGCACCCATAGCCATCAAGGGCGCTGGTGTGGGCTGCGTTGTCGCTAAATATTTTGCCAGAATTTTTTACAGAAATGCCATTAATATTGGTCTGCCTATCTTAGAATGCCCAGAGGCCGTAGACGGTACGGATCATGGTGATACCCTGGAAATTGATTTAAAATCCGGAACCATTGTTAATGCTACTAAAAATCAAACCTACCAGGGCCAACCTTTTCCAGAAACCATGCAAGAAATAATCAATCTAGGCGGCATGGTTAATTACGTTAGAAAACGAATCAATAAACCATTAAACTGATCAAAGGAGTGAATAATATGAGCGCAAACGAGGTAGTATTTCTCTCTGGTGTGCGCACCGCTTTTGGAAGCTTCGGCGGTTCTTTAAAAGACCTCAGTGCTATTGAATTAGGCACGTTAACTGCTAAGGGAGCTTTGGAAAAGTCGGGCGTAAAACCTGAGGAGATAAGTCATGTAGTTTTTGGCAATGTCTTGCAAACTTCATCTGATGCGATTTACCTGACGCGGCATATTGGCTTGAAGAGCGGGGTTCCCACAGATGTTCCGGCCTTGACCGTGAATCGCCTCTGTGGCTCTGGTTTCGAGGCCATTGTGCAAGGAGCTAGGATGTTAAAGATGAGCGAGGCGGACTTTGTCTTAACTGGCGGAACCGAAAGCATGAGTCAAGCCCCGCACATAATTCGTGGGGCAAGATGGGGGCTGCGGCTGAATCAAGGTAAATTGGAAGACTATCTTTGGGAGGCTCTGCTTGATCCGTACTGTGGCTGCCAGATGGCCATGACTGCAGAAAATTTGGCGGATAAATACGGCATCACTCGCGAAGAAACCGATGAATATGCCTACACCAGTCAGATGCGAACAAAAGATGCCTGGGCCTCAGGGCGCCTTGCGGAAGAAGTCATTCCAGTTGAAATCAAGAGTAGAAAGGGCACAACAGTATTTAACAAAGATGAACATATGCGTCCTGAGACAACCCTGGAAGGCTTGGCAAAGTTACCGCCCTATTTCAAACAGGACGGCACCGTCTCGGCAGGAAATGCCAGCGGCATTGTCGATGGTGCGGCTGCTCTGGTTTTGACCACCTTACCTAAAGCCGAAGAACGCGGTCTGAAACCTTTAGGACGATTGATTTCTTGGGGGAACGCTGGGGTAGAACCTTCGATTATGGGCATCGGTCCGGTCGATGCCAGTAAGATTGCCTTAAAGAAAGCCGGCTTAACTTTAGACCAGATGGATTTAGTGGAAGTAAACGAGGCTTTTTCACCGCAATATTTAGCGGTAGAAAAAGAGTTAGGTTTAGACCGAGAAAAAACCAATGTCAACGGCGGGGCTATCGCCATTGGGCATCCGTTGGCTGCTACGGGAGCCCGCTTGACCTTGACCATTCTTCATGAACTGCGACGTCGAGGTGGAAAATACGGTTTGGCCTCGGCCTGCATTGGAGGGGGACAGGGCATGACCGTGATTGTGGAGGCATTTTGATACTTTCTAAACCCAAACCTGGCCAAGCCAGAACCAAAAAGGCAAAACGATTGAGGGCAAAACAATTAAAAATTTG
>JBHIAW010000202.1:0-4885 GCA_046758765.1 bacterium | reverse complement strand
GATTCGTCGATAAGTCCTTTAAATAAAGGATAACATTTATGACGTTAGTCGCTTGCCGCGTATTATTAATTTTAAGATAATTAATAAATTGTAAGAAGTCAAGTAAAAAATTAATCACGTTGTAAGAACCTCAGTTACGGTGAGGTAACCAGCCGTATTCGTTCACAGACTGTACGAAATGTCAGCCTCTGCGGTGCTTGTCATTCAGGACGTGAGATGGACATTATCTCACGTCCTGAAGGAGAAATCTTTTTTGGTTGGACGTAAGGTGCTGTTTATTAAAAAGATTCTTCCAGAATGACATCAAGGTGCCGCTGAGTTAAGGAACGTCGGAATTGTACTTTTCACACCCTCTGTTAACTTGGGTACGAGATTTTCCTGACCAAGACTGAGGTTTTACCCCGATTGTTTCTTCACATAAGCCTGGGAGATGGTTGTTTAATGCTTTTTAGAAATTAGGAAAGTAAGAGTGCTGGCGGCCAACCCCAACAAAATGTACCCCAATCCTGTTTCTGCTATCCAATCCGGTTCAATAACAGCAAACAAGCCTTTACTTTCCATAAAATAAGAAAGTAAAGTACCTAAAAATCCAGCAACGGCTGCAGCCTGTACTTGTCTCGTTTTAGCATTTGGAAGGAAAATAGCCATCATTGGAATAAAAATGGTAGTTGTGAGAATGCCGGAGGAGAGGTAGAAAATATCCCACAGAGATTCAGTGAAGATGGCATAAATGTAAGCAAGGACGATAGCACCCGCCGACATATAGCGAGCAACCAAGCGTCTATCCAACTGTTTTTTTCTTTTAGCCAGCACCGGCTCAAGGAGATCGTACGAAAGCGAAAGTGCGACCACATTGCCGCAAGTGTCAATGGTTGACATGGAGGCCGCGGCCAAGCCCACGATAAGAATTACATTTAAGACCGCCGGTGCGTAATCGCGCATGAGCACTGCAAATATCGCAGCGCCGTCTTTAAGATCAGCGGGGATGTCTGTACCTATCGGAGGATACAGATAAAGCGCCGCCAACCCAATGAGCATCGGCAAAAGGGCGATGAACATGACCGAATTGATGCTGGCAATCACCACACCCTTGCGGGCCGAGGGTGTGTCTTGCGCTGCCTGCAAACGTAACCAAATATCGGTCTCTACCAGCCAGCCTGGGAGATACGCGACTAAAGTGAGAACAATCAGCGCTGGACCCGTGGCAAGAAAGGTAAGAGCTGATACACTCGTTTTGGCCGGTGACGGTAGATGACTCAGTATATTAGTCACCGTGTCTTGGGCCAATACCGCTTTGCCAGCGATATAGGCGATAGCCACGGTAAAGAAAGCGACCAGGACATACTGCACTTTATCGGTGGTGACCACCGCTGCAAATCCCCCCATGAAAGAATATAAAGCCACCACGAATGCGATCAGGGCCAGTACTAAGTGGAAAGAGACCCCTAAGATTGGACTTAAAATTTGTGCGGCTGCAAAAATTTCCGCCCCTCCCCAAACCAAAAAAACGAAGGCCAGGGGCCAGGTAAAATAGCTGCGGACCTTTTGGCCAAATCGCTGGGCCAACATTTCTGGCTGAGAAAATGCGGGCAACTTTCGAAAATAAGGCGTCAGGACATAAAAACCTAACATCGCCAAAAGCCAAGGGATGGCCAGCAGCCATAAAGCACTTAAACCATACCAGTAAAATAGCTGAACATCGTAAACACAGGACCAGCTAATGGACATAAAGCTCGCGGAGATGGATAATCCGGTCGCCCAGGGATTTAAGGATTTTCCAGCCGCCCAGAAATCCACATCAAGGTCTGAGGTGTGCCGACTGCGTTTATAACCACGCCAACCAACATATATTACAAACAACGAATAGGAGATGAAGCCTGCCCAGTAGATCAAGCGAATCATTTTTTAATCAGTCGTTTGCCTTTTCCAATACACATCCTCAACACCCTTCTTAAAGTTCTCATACCTCGCCAGGACAAATAACGCATCCGAAAGCCGGTTGAGATATTTCAAGACATTCTGGCCAATCTTTTCATCTTTCGATAATTGTACGACCAGCCGTTCGGCTCTTCGGCAAACGCAGCGGGCCTGGTGCAGAAAGGCTGCGGCTTTGGTACCTCCTGGTAAAATAAATTCTTCTAATGGCTTTAATTCTTTATTTAAATCATCCATTAGTTTTTCTAAGGCTTCTACGTGAGCAGGTTCAATTACTGGCATCTGCCATTTTTGTTGGTCTTTTTCTAAAACAGATAAATCCCCACCGAGAGTAAACAGCTCGTGCTGGATTTGGGTAAGTGCTTCACGGACTCTATCTACTGGCTCAAAGGCAAGAGCAATACCAATGACTGAATTAAGTTCGTCCACGGTGCCGTAAGCTTCAATCCGAGGAGAATCTTTCGGGACTTTTTGTCCACCCCCTAAACGGGTCTCGCCCTGGTCGCCTTTTCGGGTGTAGACTTTAGTTATTCTCAGGCTCATAGATGCTCCTTTTATTCAAGTGCAAAGTGCAAAATGAAAAGTGCAAATTGAAAAATGTACGTTTTTACTATCTTAAACATTACAATAAGATGGTCATAAAATCAAGGAAAATTTCAAGGTAATACCTCAGTTACGGGAGGGTTCATGTCATTCTGTAACAATCTTTTTGGATTTGAGCACATTTCAAAAAAGATTCCTTCTGAATGACAGAATAACCGGCCGATTTCGAAGCAAGCAGGAGCAATTCCCTAACCATAACTGAGGTATTACATTTCAAGCTAAATTCTCCTTGACATTTTACCCTTTTGATGTTATTTTTGATTATTGATGACGTTGATGTTTTGCACGTTGAGTATTATCAATCAAATCTGTGTTTTTTTGCAAAGAACGTAACTATTCAGGCTGCCCTGTCATTCCGTAGGAATCTTTGTAAATTTTAGCACTAAGTAAGCAAGGTTCGTTCGGACGTTGATTCAAAAAAGATTCTTCCAGAATGACAGCCTGAATAGTTACCAAAGAACTTTCTAATAAATGGGGATTGTTCTATTGTTTAAATTACTGGATTCTTGGAAATATGAATCCAGACTGGCCGCGACCGCTGCTCAGGGTCAACAATCGAACAATGGAACAATCCGCGTCTCTTTTATTGGATCGAATCCCGAATAAGTTTTGGGATTGATTCTACTTGCGGCTTCGCCGCGTTAGTTTGTTAAGAGTTACATCTTCGTTTATTTTGCAATAACCAACATTCAAAAAGACAAACCATAGACAAATATAGAAATCAAGAAAGAAGTCATCGTTTAGTGAAAATATTGTTTGGGTCATTCATATTTGGAATTTGAGATTTATTTGTTATTTGGTCTTTGTGAATTGTTATTTGCGCATTAGCGCGCCAGGTGATTCAAAGTTTTGTGGAGGAGGTAAAGATGCTAAGACTTACAATTATCATTGGGGTATTGTTTGACTTGATTTTCATTGCCATGGTCATTGCCGGAACTGGAACTGATAAGCCTACTATCGATCATGCCGCAATTCAACGAGAGCGGATAAATCAGCTCTTGCCGCAGGTTATGAAAGAACAGGGCGTGGATATGTGGTTAGTGTTTACTCGAGAGAATGCTGAAGATCCTATTCTGCCCACTATTGGAATTGAGCACATTGTAGCGCGAGGAGCTTTTATTTTTTCCTTAAAAGAGGGGGAATATAGGAAAATTGCGATAGCCGCCAGTTATGATGTATCTGCCATTCAGGCTACCGGGCTTTATGACCAGGTGATTTCTTACAAGACGGAAGGCGTGAAGCCTCATTTAAGGGAATGGATAGAGAAGCTGAATCCCAGCAAGATTGCCATCAACTACTCACGCGATGTGACTATAGCCGACGGCTTAACTATCGGGATGCGAAATTATTTAGAGGAGACCTTGGGCGAAACATACACCCAGCGATTTATCTCAGCAGAACGCCTCGTTGTTTCTTTAATTGGTAAGAAACTACCCATGGAAGTGCAAGCCCTGGAGACGGCTGTACTTGCTACCCAGCAAATTATCTCGGAAGCCCTCACTCCTGAAGTGATAGAGGCGGGCGTGAGCACGGAAAAAGATTTGGGCGATTTTATGGCACGCCGGACCCAAGAGATGGGCATGGAAGTGGCGTTCATGAGTGTGGTAGTAGGCCCAACCCGAGGCCATTCGGAGCCTACGGACCGGGTTATTCAGCCCGGGGATTTGATTCGCATTGACTTTGGCGTGCGCTACGAAGGTTATGCTGCCGACATTCAGCGGACGGCCTATCTCTTAAGAGCAGATGAAGATGAACCGCCTGCTGAGATCCAACATTTGTGGGACGTGGCTTTAAAAGCTAACCAAGCTTGCGTGGCAGCGATCAAACCAGGTGTAACTGGCAACGACATCGATCAAGTCGGTCGACGAATATTAATCGATCAAGGCTTTGACGGGTATCCTCACGGTGCGGGCCATGCCATCGGACTTAGAGTTCATGATGTTGGTGCCATTTTAGGCCCCGATTGGAAAGAGAGATATGGCAATACGGTATTCTTTCCTTTGGAACTGAATCAAGTGTACGCTGTGGAGCCTATTCTATACGCACCTGACCCGCGTACCGGGGAAGAAATTAATATTGGCCTGGAGGAAGATGTGCTCGTAACCACAGAAGGCGCCGAACATATTGGCGAACCCCAGACCGAACTCATTGTGATTGATTGTGGGTGTTGAATTTTAAAGGTTACAGCCTTTTTCGATATTAGATGTAACGATTCAGGCATGTTAGAAGGCAAAACTATTTAGGGCAAAACAATTCACGCCGTGAGATGAAGAGAGACAAACGAGTTTGGAAGGTATCTGGTCATTATCTCACGGGGTAAATCTCAAAAAACGTGGTGGAAGAAATG
>JBHIAW010000201.1:0-4936 GCA_046758765.1 bacterium | reverse complement strand
TGAGTGTGGACTCATCGGCTTTGTAAACAATAACAGCGACGGGGTGCTCATCGAGATAGAAGGCGCGCCCGAGATGGTGGACGTATTTCGCCAGCGTCTGCAAAAAGAAGCGCCGCCACTTGCCCGAATTGTTGACTTGCATCTGGAGGAAATTCATCCTATTGGGGAGGGCGCATTCACCATTAAGGCAAGTCAGCACGATGCATCTCCAATAACCCTGATCTCACCAGACATCAGCATTTGTGACGACTGCTTGGGTGAGCTCTTTGATCCAACCAATCGAAGATATCGCTATCCGTTCATCAACTGCACCAACTGTGGACCAAGGTACACCATCGTTCGCGGTATTCCCTATGACCGACCCTTAACCTCGATGAGAGTGTTTGTCATGTGTCCGGACTGTTCGCGTGAGTATCACGATCCGGCCAACCGTCGGTTTCACGCGCAGCCCAATGCTTGCTCAGACTGCGGACCGAAATTGAGCTTATACGATTGCACCGCGAGGAAAATTGCAACAAACGACCCCATGGCTGCCGTGATATCGTTCATACGCTCAGGGAAAATTGTTGCGATTCGAGGCATGGGCGGGTTTCATCTGGCGGTGGATGCCCTGAATGACACGGCGGTTCGGGAGTTGCGTCGGCGTAAGGGTCGTGCAGAAAAACCTTTTGCTATGATGGCCCCTGATTTGGAGAACATCAAAAAGTTTTGTCTGGTCTCTGCCAAAGAAGCCGCGGTGCTGCAGAGTCCGTTGCGCCCTATCGTTCTATTGCGAGCGCGGCCAAATCATAAAATCGCGCCGTCCGTTGCGCCTAACAATCGTTATCTGGGATTTATGTTGCCCTACACGCCGCTCCACTATTTGCTGCTGAGGAAAAACTTTGACGCCCTGGTGATGACCAGCGGTAACTATAGTGAGGAACCCATCGCCATTGGTAACGAAGAAGCCCTGGAACGGCTCGCCCCTCTGGCTGACTATCTCCTTTTGCACGACCGGGAGATTCTGCAGCGCTGTGATGATTCTATCGTGCGGTTGGCGGCAGATGAAATTCGGTTAATCAGGCGGTCCCGGGGTTATGTGCCTGAGCCGATATTCTTATCTTCGCCAACACGAAAACAGATTCTTGCCTGCGGAGGTGAGTTGAAAAATACTATCGCTTTGTCTCGCAAAAATACGGTTTTTTTTAGTCAACATATCGGTGATCTTGACAATCCGGCTGCTTTGGCTTTTTTTGAAAATAGTATTGCACATTTGCAAAAAATTTTGGAAATTACCCCGGAAGTTATCGCTTACGACCTGCATCCTGAATATCTTTCCACGAAGTGGGCTTCGCAGCAGGAACATGTGCCACGAATTGCCGTGCAGCATCACCACGCGCATCTGGTCTCGGTGATGGTGGAGAACGGTGTAGATGAAACAACGATTGGCATTATTCTCGACGGCACAGGATATGGAACAGATGGTACCATTTGGGGAGGAGAGGTCTTGGTTGGTGACGCCCACGGCTTTGAACGTTTTGCCTGGCTTGAACCTGTGGCCATGCCGGGCGGTGACGCAGCGATTCGTCAACCCTGGCGTATGGCTGTGAGTTATTTATTCACGACTTACGGCTACAAACTTTTGGAGCTTGGTCTGCCCTTTATGCAGGCTCTTACTGGCGAGCAGCTAAGAATTATTTTGCAAATGATTGAACGCCGGCTGAACGCACCACTGACTTCGAGTTGTGGTCGTCTGTTCGATGCCGTCTCTGCCATGTTAAATATTCGCACGGAAATCAATTATGAAGCCCAGGCCGCCATAGAACTGGAAATGACAGTTGCTGAATCGGTGCACGAGATCTATACCAGAGCCATGCCAACCGGAGCGTGCCAGGGCCCAATTCCAGTGACTCCGCTTATTCGTTCAGTGGTTGAGGACATTCAAAACGGCGAAGGTAGAGGCCGAATCGCAGCCCGGTTTCATCAGAGCCTGGCGGAGCTCTTCTTACAGGTCGCCAAAAGCGCACGAGACGCCACCGGCCAGAAGAGGGTGGGTCTGAGCGGCGGAGTGTTTCAAAATGCCTATTTCTTTGACTGTCTTCTTAGGCGACTTGAGGCAAACGGTTTTAACGTGCTGACCCACAAACAGGTGCCGACAAATGATGGAGGCCTGGCGCTGGGCCAGGTAGTTATTGCAGATGCAGCGGTCTCATAAAGGTGGCTCTTGACACTGGATACTCGATGCTGGATTCCAGTGGAAAACGAACCAGTATCCAGCATCCAGAATCAAGTAGTAAAGTATCATTGAAGAAATAGTTGTGGTATCAAACAAGTAAGTAAGCAGTTAGATTTTATTTGCAGGAGGAAACACCATGTGTTTAGCCATTCCCGGCAAAGTCCTTGAAATCTACGAAGAAAATGGCTTGAAAATGGGCCGCATCGACTACTCCGGTACGATAAACACCGCCTGTCTTGAATACGTGCCTGAAATCCAGCCTGGGCAGTATACCATCGTACATGCCGGTTTTGCAATCAGTATAATCGATGAGGAGGAGGCGCAAAAGGCTTATGCTGTTTGGAATGAGCTCGTTGAGGCGTCCGCTAAGGAAGGAACCGATATATTTGGCGTGCCTCTCGAGAAGACAGAAGGCGGTTAGCAGCTTGGCCGGAAAAGTGAGTGATGTAAATGTAGTTATGTAAATCCGAAATACGAATTTCGAAACTCGAAACAAATTCAAATGACCTGAATTCGAAGCTCATAAACCCATTCCCTATAAACGTACATTCACAGGGTCTAATTCTACCTTGAATTGAAAAAAACAGAAACGGTTTTGGTATTTGGATTTAGAATTTTAATATTGTTTAGGATTTCGTATTTCGAAATTTGAATTTTAGGTCTACTTGCTGCTTAAATTTTCTTGCACAAAAACAAAGATTTGATTGGTAATACATCAAACGGAAGAAGCGAACATGAAGTACCTTGACGAATATCGCAATCCAGAAATCGCACGGCGTATAGTGGATGAAATCCGATCCATCACAACCCGTGCCTGGATTATCATGGAAGTTTGCGGTGGTCAGACCTATTCAATTATTAAAAACGGTATTGACCAGTTGCTGCCGCCTGAAATTGAGCTGGTACACGGCCCAGGCTGTCCCGTGTGTGTGACCCCCCTTGAACAAATTGATAAAGCCATTCAGATTGCCTCACGTCCAGATGTGATTTTCACTTCTTTTGGGGATATGCTGCGCGTACCTGGCTCGGAAAAAGACCTGTTCATAGTGAAGTCAGAAGGTGGAGATGTGCGGGTGGTCTATTCCCCTTTGGATGCCGTGAAAATCGCCCGCGAGAATCCAGACAAAAAAGTGGTGTTTTTTGCCGTTGGATTTGAGACCACGGCCCCCAACAACGCCATGGCCGTCTGGCAGGCGCACCGCGAGCGGCTCAAGAACTTTTCCATTCTGGTATCGCATGTTCTGGTGCCTCCCGCCATGAAGGCGCTCTTGTCTTCACCGAAGAATCGCGTGCAGGGCTATCTGGCCGCCGGTCATGTGTGCACGGTCATGGGTTGGGAAGAGTACGAACCCATCGCAGAACAGTACCAGGTGCCGATTGTGGTGACTGGCTTCGAGCCGTTGGATATTCTGGAGGGGATTCTCATGGTCGTTAAGCTTTTGGAGCGAGGGGAAGCGCGAGTCGAAAACCAGTATTCCCGAGTGGTGCGACGAGAGGGCAACCGCCCGGCGCAAGCGCTCGTCCAGCGCATCTTCGAGATTTCCAATCGCAAATGGCGTGGGATCGGGGAAATACCTGCCAGCGGTCTGCGTCTACGTCCAGAGTTTCGCGCGTATGATGCTGAAGCCATTTTTCAACTCGGCGATATCCAGGTGGAGGAGCCTGCAGAATGTATTAGCGGCTTGGTTCTGCAAGGCTTGAAAAAGCCCTGCGAATGTGAAGCCTTTGGCAAACAGTGTACCCCCCAAACGCCACTAGGCGCGACTATGGTCTCTTCAGAAGGGGCATGTGCTGCGTATTACGCGTATAGCCGGCATCAACATGTCTAGAATGATATTCAAAAAATGAATTAGGCGCGATTGATTCGGTTTAATCTAAGGAGTTGAGAAACATGAAGATTGAAGATATTAAACTTTTGGTCAAAAGTCGTTATGACGGATTCGCTGAAAAAGGTGGCCATAAGGAGCCTTGTTGACCTAGCAAGAGAGAGCCCAGTTCGGGTTATGCAGTAGAACAAGGACTTTACAGCCAAGAGGAACTTTCCTTGCTGCCAGAGTTTACCTTGAACCTATCCAGAGGTTGCGGCAATCCTACTGGTTTCGCGATTCTGCAGAGTGGTGATGTCGTTGTGGACTTCGGCTGTGGTGGGGGTATCGACGTCATTCTGGCTGCCCATAAGGTCGGAACGCAAGGCAGAGTAGTTGGAATAGATTTCGCACAGCACATGGTCGAGCGGGCCCAGCAGGCTGTGGCTGAGGTAGGATTACAAAACAGACAGATCGAATTGTACTTGGCAGACATGGACAGGACGCAACTGCCAGACGCTTTCGCAGATGTTGTGATATCCAACTGCGTCATCAATCTATGCCCCGACAAGGAGTCGGTTTACCAGGAGGCCTATCGTATCTTGAGACCTGGTGGACGGATCGCCATATCAGATATCGTCTTAACGGATCACATGGATGCGGAGCTACAACAGCGTTTCCAATCAACTTGGGCAGGATGTTTGGGTGGGTCTATTCCTGAAAAGGATTACTTTACGACTGTGAAAAAAGTGGGCTTTTCAAAGATACAGATTGTGGCACGGCATATTCTCACTCCGGAAGAACTGGAAGCAATGGCCTGTTGTCCGGGTGAAGAATTTACCCCACCTCCTAGCCAAGATGACCTTGCTCAAGTTGAAGGGAAGGTAGTTAGCGTCAAGTTCACAGCAATAAAGCT
>JBHIAW010000200.1:0-4947 GCA_046758765.1 bacterium | reverse complement strand
AACGATTGAGGGCAAAACAATTAAAAATTTGAATTTTGAATTACATAATTGCTTTGAATGCAAATCTCAAAATGAAAAACGAAAATTGCAAAATATAGGCTGCTCCAATAAATCATTTTGCACTTTGCAGTTTGAATTTCGATTTTTTTCTTAATCATTTTGTCTACCATTATTTTGTCTTTTAGAATCTTTGCCCATTGTGTAACGATTTTATTGGTAAGGTACTAACGCAGCAAAGCAACAAAATTTCTAAAAGGCGTTGTCTTCGAACACAAAAGGATTTAACAATTAGAAGAAGGTTTAGTGATTTAAGAAGTTCGATTTGAAATGCATTTAGGGTTTGCAAAGTCTGATGAAAAATTTGTTCAGGTTGTTAACAGATTGGCTGAAATGGAAGGTAGCATTCGGGTGATCATGACACATTTGGATTATAAAGAACGTGTAGATGAAATGGATTACAGGCTCAAAAAAGTAGAAGAACGTCTTGAGAAAGTGTAACAATTCTTTAGCGAATTGATTCGAGCGAAGTATATTGAAAACCAAATTTAAGGAGGACCAATGGAAATTAGAAAAGTCGGTGTAGTTGGCTGTGGCCTCATGGGCTCAGGAATCGCCCAGATTTCGGCTGTATCAGGCTACACTACGGTAGTTCGGGAAGTTTCCCAAGATTTAATCGACAAAGGTTTGGCAAAAATCGAAGGCTTCCTTTCCAAGGCTGTTGAAAAGGGTAAACTAACCTCTGAACAAAAAGACGCCGCGCTAAAAAATCTCACCAGCACAACTAATTTAGATGATCTGAAGAACTGCGATTTGATCATCGAAGCGGTGACTGAAGACATTAATGTAAAAAAAGAGCTTTATCAATATTTAGACAAAATTTGCCCTAAAGAAACCATATTTGCCAGCAACACCTCTTCCCTGACTATCACTGAAATGGCTGCAGCCACCCAACGTCCTCAAAAATTCGTAGGACTTCATTTTTTTAATCCTGTTCCGGTCATGAAGTTGGTGGAAGTGGTTCGAACCATTCAAACAAGCCAGGAGACGTTTGATGCTGCTTTTCAATTTGCAAAATCGCTTGGCAAGGAACCGATCTCCTGTAAAGACAACTCAGGTTTTGTGGTGAATCTTCTTTTGGTGCCGTATCTTCTTTCTGCTGTTCGCGCGTTAGAGAACGGGGTGGCTTCAATCGTGGACATAGACAAAAGTATGACTCTTGGTTGTGGTCATCCAATGGGACCACTCACTTTGCTCGATTTTGTAGGCATTGACACCACCTACTTTATTTCCAATATTATGTTTGATGAATACCGGGAGTCTATGTATGCTCCTCCACCGCTGTTAAAAAAGATGGTGATGGCGGGCTATTATGGTCGGAAGTCTGGCAAAGGATTTTACGACTACTCAGGTGAGAAGCCCGTGCCTAATGATCTACGGATTTAATTGATGGAAGTAACTATGATGAAAAACAAAACACAAAACGATATCCCTTATAAGCAAATTGCGAAATTTTGCCAAAAGTGGGACATTTATGAATTTTCTTTATTCGGATCCATACTTCGAAGGGACTTCCGCGAGGACAGTGACATTGATGTGCTAATTACCTTTGCCCCTGAATCGAAATATGGTTTGTTCGACCTGGTACACATGCAGGAAGAACTGAAAAAGATATTTGGACGGAAAGTTGATTTGATTACTCGACGGGGTATTGAAACCAGCAGAAATTACATTCGCCGAAATGCAATATTAAATACAGCAAAGGTAATTCATGCGGCGCGATAGTGAATATTTGTTGGATATACTTACAGCGGCAAAACTTGTTCTTGCATATATTGAAGAGAAAACCAAGGAAGAGTTCTTTGAAGACATCCAGTGTCAAGATGCCGTTATCCGTAGATTAGAAATAATTGGAGAGGCAGCCCGTCGAATTTCAGACAAGACAAAATCAGATTACTCTAATTTACCTTGGAATGAAATGATAGGCATGCGTAATATTCTAATTCATGAATACGATGTTGTTGATTTAGAGGTTGTTTGGGATACCGCCAAAATTAACTTATTACCGCTTGTATCTGCATTGGAAAAGATTGTTCCCCCTGAAGATAAATCTTGAATAAGAACAAGTAGGTTATACATTAGATACTCGAATTCTAATTAGGTACAAGAACAGATAGATTAATCTCAAAATTTAAGGAGGATTTGATGGCCTACGAAAATATCTTATTTGAAACAAAAAACAAAATCGCCTACATCACAATAAACCGTCCCAATGTTCTAAACGCTCTGAATTGGAAAACCATGCAAGAATTACGCGATGCTTTTATTAGAATCAAGCAAGATAATTCAATCGGTGGGGTCATAATTACAGGTGCCGGGGAAAAGTCTTTCATAGCCGGAGCAGACATCAAAGAACTCGCCACAAAAGACCCGGTAGCAGCCAAAGAATTTTCCGTAGCCGCTCAGGAGATTTTGCACCTTATTGAACATTTCCCAAAGCCGGTCATTGCCGCAGTCAACGGATACTGCTTAGGCGGTGGCTGTGAATTGGCTATGGCGTGCCACATGAGGGTGGCGTCTGAAAAGGCTCAATTTGGTCAACCAGAAGTGAATCTTGGAATCATTCCAGGCAACGGCGGCACCCAGCGCTTACCACGTTTAGTCGGTAAAGGACGAGCTCTTGAGCTGATTCTCACTGGAAACTTTATTGATGCCCAAGAAGCCTATCGAATTGGCTTAGTCAACAAAGTCACCGTCCCCGAAAACCTTATCTCCACTGCAGAAGAGATATTGGGCACCATACTTTCTAAAGGCCCGGTAGCGGTAAAATTAAGCCTGGAAGCTGTTAACCATGGAATGGAATTAACTTTGGAAGAAGGGGTGCAGTTAGAGGCAAATTTGTTTGGCCTTTGTTTTTCCACTGAAGATATGAAAGAGGGCACACAAGCCTTCATTGAAAAAAGAAAACCTGTTTTTAAAGGAAAATAAGTAACTATTCAGCCTGTCGTCATTCCTGCATGTTCTAAGCAGGAATCCATGTTTTGCTGACATTCAAAATAGTATGGAGATCGCATGACTTATGGATTCCCGATGAAAGCGTTCGGGAATGACAGGCTGAATAGTCACGAAAATAACATCAATTATTAGGGGTAATTCAAAATGGAAAATTTCAAAGAAACCGAATTAATCTACGACTGGAATACGCACACAAAAAGTGGCTTTAAGCCGCCTCAGAGCATTGAGTTTGATGACGAAACCTTACGGGACGGACTTCAAGGGCCTTCTGTGACTGATCCCTCCATTGAAGATAAAATTGAAATACTAAAACTAATGGATTCCTTAGGGATTACCACAGCCGCTTTAGGACTACCCGGAGCTGGTCCACGTGCGCGAGCAGACGTACTACAACTGGCCAAGGCAATCGTGGACAACAAGCTGAAAATACAAGCCAATTGTGCGGCCCGTACCGTTGAAGCAGACATCATACCCATCGTTGAGATATCCGAAAAAGTGGGCATGCCGATTGAGGCGTGCACCTTCATCGGTTCTAGTCCTATCCGACAATTCGCCGAAGGGTGGGATCAGGATTTTCTTGTTCGCCAAACCGAAAATGCGGTGAAATTTGCCGTTAAACATGATTTACCAGTTATGTTTGTCACAGAAGACACCATTCGTGCACACCCTGATGTGATTCGTAAGCTTTATACCGCCGCCATCAATTGTGGTGCAAAACGTGTTTGCGTGTGTGACACCGTGGGGCATGCTATCCCAACTGGCGCAAGAAATTTGGTTTCGTTTGTGCGAGAAATTGTACAATCAACCGGCGAAGACGTGAAGGTTGACTGGCATGGCCACCGCGATAGAGGATTCGACCTTTCCAATACCTTTGCTGCAATTGAAGCTGGAGCGGATCGAGTCCACGGCTGCGCCTTAGGTGTTGGAGAACGCGTAGGAAACACCCCGATGGATTTGATTTTAGTGAACTGCAAATTGCTTGGATGGATTGACAATGATTTGACGAATTTGTCAAAATACTGCCAAAAAGTCTCCGAATCATGCGGTGTTCCCATTCCGAAAAACTATCCGGTAATCGGTGAAGATGCTTTCCGAACCGGCACCGGAGTTCATGCAGCGGCTATTATCAAAGCAGAACAAAAGGGAGAGAATTGGTTGGCGGATCGAGTCTACTCCGGTATACCAGCCTCATGGTTTGGCAGTCATCAAGTAATTGAAGTTGGGCCGTTGAGTGGGGAATCTAACGTTATTTACTGGCTAAAGAAAAGGAACTTGGAACCGAAAAAAGAATGGGTAAGCGCTATCTTTGACAAAGCCAAATCTTCGAACCATATGCTGACAGATGAAGAAATTTATAAAGTAATTGAAGAACTCAAGTGAAATGAATTCAACGATATAACCATGCCTGAATTTCCTCATCCAGACAGGCGTACGCAGAAAGACCGAAGAACCAAACAGACTTCTCCACTTAGCCGCCGCAGCCTATTTGGGGCACGGACAAATACTCGACGAAAAGAGGATCGGCATGTGCATTTTTATGTCGATCGATACAGTCTTCGCTCTATTTTGGCCGTCCATTTTGCCTTAATACTTTCAATTGCAGATGCCATTTTTACACTGAAACTAGTAGGCATGGGCGCCCAGGAAATCAATCCAGTCATGAACTTCTTTTTGCAGTTTGGCCCGTTACCCTTTCTAATGGTAAAATACGTTCTAACTGGTTCCTGCTTAATCTGGTTTCTCATTCACAAGAACTATTATCTTTTTGGTGGTCGTATTAGTGTTAAGTATATTTTGATTCTCGTACCCATTTTATATACCATCCTAATAATTTATGAATTGACTTTAATTTTGTAATTCTATGGGTCGTACAATCTTACATTTAGACATGGATGCTTTCTTTGCAGCCGTGGAACAGTTAGACCATCCCCAGTA
>JBHIAW010000199.1:0-4949 GCA_046758765.1 bacterium | reverse complement strand
AAAAGACACCAATAAAGTTTTGAAAATAATATTTTGAGATGTTGAGGCGAGGAAGGGTTGACAAAAAAAATTCTTATATTATACTAATAATAGATATATATAAGACAAAGGACTGAGTGAATGAAGATCGAAGCTAACCCGAAATATCAGCAGTTAAAAGAGGTCCTGAGAAAAGAGATACATAAAAGAAAATTAAAACCAGGAGAGAGGATTCCTCCTGAGGGGACAATTGCGAAAGAATATGGAGTCAGTCCTGGAACCGTTAGACGAGCGATGGCCGAACTGGTCAGTGAAGGCCTTATCTACAAAGAGCAAGGGAGAGGGACCTTCGTGGCTGAGAAAAAGACCAAAAAGAAGACTTTTACTATAGGACTCCTTCTTACCGATATCGGAAATCCCTTTTTTTCTCAGCTTGCGCGAAGCATTCAGGAGAAAGCCCTCCCTCTTGAATATAGCGTGATTTATTGCAATACCAATGACCAGCTTTCCCGTGAAGCTGAATCTATTGACATGTTTATTAAGAGACGGACGGACGGAGTAATTCTGGTCCCGGTGTTGAAAGATAGAGAAGAAAAGTTGATACAAAAGCTAAAGGAAAACGATATCCCCTTTGTCTACCTAGATAGGTATTTGGATAAACCAACCAGTGATTACATAATAATAGACAACCTCTCCGGTGTAAGGCAAGCTATGGAATATCTTATTTCTCTCGGGCATAAAAGAGTTGGCTGTATTAGTGCTCAGCCCTTTACTCGGGTGTTGGAACAAAGAGTCGAGGCTTATAAAAAGATAGTAAGAGAAAATGCTCTCGCCACCGACGCTTCTCTAGTCCAGATTAGCAATTTGCTCGACGATAAAGGTGGCTATGATGCAGCGAGCAAACTTCTCTCAATCAAGAATAGACCTACGGCAGTCTTCGCCACTAATGATGTTATAGCTATCGGCGTTCATAGAGCAGCAAAGAATAAAGGAATGAGAGTACCCCAGGATCTATCTTTAGTCGGCTTTGATGATATTGAAATTTGTCCTCATTTAGAAGTACCCCTTACCACCGTTTCCCAGCCTATAGAGAAGATGGGAGAGATAGCAGTAAAGATTCTAGCCGAAAAGATTGCAAAGAAGGACTCCGAAACACTGCAAAGAGTAATCTTAAAACCAAAACTGGTCGTAAGGGAAAGTTGTGGGCAAATACAAGGTTAGAAGAGGTTAAGAGAAGCAAAAATAAGGCCAGGAGGAGGTGAGAAAGTAAGCAGGGCCGCTGGCTTCGGAAAAGGAAGGCTTTCTCAGGGAGAAGATTTTAAACATAATTTCTCTTGGCGAGAGCCTCCACGGAAAATAACCAATATCGCTTTCAGAGGAGGTTGGAGATCATGAAAAGAATCTTATTGTTAGTCGTGGTTTTGTTCTCGTTGGGGTTACTTGGTGACGTCTTAGCTGCGGGTGCCGAGAAACCGGTGGTGGTTCTGGTACGAACCGGGGCAGAGGCTGATGGAATTCGTGCTGCGGTAGAAGAATACAAGAGAGTAACAGGGCGTCCGGTTGAGCTCACTGAGTTAGGTCGATCCGGTTACTATCCAACATTACATACTCAACTGATAGCCGGAACCGAGGAGTTTGACCTTGCCCAAGCAAACGGCGTGGATGTGAGTGGTTTGGCCAAGGCCGGAGCTATTTCACCAATCGATGTTTACCTTAACGACCCTCAATACACAGACCCAAAAGAGTTCGACCTCGAGGACCTTGCCTTCGTGTATAAGTCTAAGGGACGAGCTTATGCGCTGCCTTTCGACGTTAGTACCCATTTTCTCTACTACCGCAATGACCTTGTTTCATCCCCTCCCCAGACTTGGGATCAATACTATGAGACCGCTCTTAAATGGACCAAAGCAACCAATCCAGATTCTCCAACGTTGTTCGGTGCCTCGTTGACAGCACTGGCCGGGTCAGAGCAACCCAAGGTCTTCTACTCGGTGATGTGGAGTATGGGCGGCTGGATAATTGATGAGGAAGGTAATGTCGGCGTTGACCGGCCCGGCGCGATCAGGGCAGGCAAATTTTACCGCAAGCTGATAGATGCGAAGTTACTCCCTCCCGATGTTTTCAGTTGGGGTTTTTCAAATGTCCTGGATGCTCTTAAGACAGGTGCCGTGGCTATGGGGGGACCCTATTGGAATGCTGCCTATCAAATGATCAGGCGAAGTGACAGCCCCTACAAGAACAATGTTGCTATTACCTTGGTGCCCGGTGTTCTACAGAAGGACGGAACTATCTATCGGGCCCCATTTCAACAGGGCAAAGTTATCCTTCTCAACGCGAATTCACGCAGAAAAGAGGCAGCATGGGATTTCTATAAGTTCCTTTGCGGTAAGGAAGGTATGCGTATCTATGCAGCAGCCGGCGGAACCCCTTCACGCTTCTCCGCCTACCAGGATCCAACATTCGAATTTCCCGAGTACTACCGCCTGATGCAGGATTCTCTTAGAATTGCCAAGGGAGATCCAGGTCTACCGTTTTATCTTCAACAGCATGAAGCTATGAATGAGGCTCTATCAAGTATCATAACAGGACAAAGTGAAGTGGAGCCAGCTCTTCGCCAGGCGGGAGACAAAATACGGAATCTCTGGAAAGAACTTCAGGAAGGTGGATAGTGTTTCCTTGAATCAATAGGTCTTGGTGAAGTAGCAGAGAATGCAATAGGCGTCTTTCCTGTTTTGATCTTCGGGAGGACGCCTATTGAGAATTGGTGAGGACCCACAGTGAACTGTCCTTCAGGACGACAAGAGGAATGCGTGCGGCTCGGAGAAAGCGACCAGACGAAAACGAGAAGCCGCTTAATGCTGGGCTTTTTCCTTCTGGTGCTGTTTGGAGTCTGGGGCTTGATCTGGTTAGTGGTGAAACCAGGACCTCTAGCGGTGTGGCTCAGCATAGTAGTTTTTGCGGGATTTTACTGGGTTCTTTTGACAAAAATCAGCGATACTTATTCAAGGTACGCTTTTCTCATTCCCTCGATTTTGATTTTCTTTATTATCCTGGTCATTCCTATTGCTTATCTCATCTACTTAGGTTTTTTCCGGGTTACTCTACTGAACTTTCGTTTTGAGTGGCCTTTTGTCGGCCTCAGTAACTACATCAGTGTGATCAGGGACGACAGGCAGTTCTTCCCCAGCCTTGTTCGCAGTGTGGAACTCCTGGTCGGTGGTCTTGCACTCCAGTTCGTTCTCGGTTTTGGAATAGCTCTCCTCCTAAATCGAAAGCTTCCGTTGGAAGCTCTCCTTTGCAGTCTAATCATTCTGCCCATTATGACGAATAGCATTGTCGTGGGAATGCTTTGGAAGCAAATTCTCAATTATTATAACGGCCTTTTTAACCTTGTTCTGGGAAAGCTGGGTATCGAAGGTATCCCCTGGTTGACGAACCAGCCTCTCGGACTAATTCACTCCATCCCCTTTATTGGATCTTCGATGGTGCGCTACCTTAATGCCAACTGGGCATTCCTTAGCATTATTCTCGTCAACACCTGGCAGTGGACGCCTTTCACCTTCCTACTTCTACGTGCCGGGCTGCGTTCTCTGCCGCCTACTCCTTTTGAGGCAGCTCAGATCGACGGAGCCAATGCGTGGCAAAGCTTTTGGCATATAACGCTACCTCTTCTAAGGACCACCATAGAGGTCGTTCTTATCGTGCGTGCAATTGATATTTTGAAAACCTTTGGCCAAATTTGGGCACTCTTTGGCAACGCAACCGTAACCCGCACCCTGCCCATTCATATCTACACTGTGGGTGTTGCAGAGCAGAACTACAGTCGTGGTTCGGTTTTGTCATTGATGTTAGCTCTCCTCAGTGTCGCCGTCTACTTTGTGTTCAGACAAGGTTTCGCATGGAGAAAGGCTGCTCTATGATGATACCTGGTCGATCGCTCAAGAAGCTTCTTTACGGTGTATTGATAGCCATCATCCTCGGGATTTGGGTGGGACCCTTTGTATGGATGATTATGAGTTCCTTCAAGCCGAAGCAGGTCATTATTGCTAATGAGTTGATTCTGCTGTTCACTCCCTCATGGGAGCATTACCGCCTGATATTTTCCAAGTACAATTACTGGGTCTACGCCAGAAATAGCTTCATAGTGGCTGTGTTAACGACATTTGTCACGGTATCAGCGGCGACCCTAACAGCCTACAGTATTTCGCGATATCGGACCGGGGGGCGCTTGTTGGAACTATGGATCATGTTTACGAGGATGCTACCGCCTGCTGTTCTCCTGATTCCGCTTTTCCTCATCCTCCGTACGGCGGGGCTCATCAATACAGTGACCGGTCTCATAATTGCTGATACCACCTTTATCTTGTCTTTCTCTATCTGGATTTTGAGGGGGTTCTTCGACGAAGTCCCGATTGAACTGGAAGAGGCAGCCACCTGTGACGGAGCAACTCGTCTCCAGAATCTCTTTTATATAGTTTTTCCTATTGCTAAACCGGGGATCACGGCTACTGTGATTTTCTCCTTGATCTTTGCCTGGAACGAATATCTGTTTGCCATGGTGTTTGCCGCCGCCCCGAAGTCAAAAACTCTACCAGCAGCAGCAAATGACTTCATCACGGGTTACGCTATCAATTGGGGGCCAGTGTTTGCTTCTGGTTGTCTCATTGCCCTTCCCGTCTTTGTAGTCTCGATACTCCTCCAGCGTTATATTGTGCGAGGATTGACACTAGGGGCGTTCAAGTAGGTGAGTTGTTCCTACCATGAGACCCCTCAAAAAACAAAAAACCTTCACCTATTCTCAAAGAAAGCTACCAGATCATGAGGATGGGGAGGACAGCCTGGAATGTACTCACCTTTTTCTCGAAACTTCCTGGTGCAAAGGCCAACATTGACCAGCTTTCCCTCATATTTATCTGGAATCTTAACATTCTGACCAAAGATCAGGGTATGGCCCTTAAGAAGACTCAGTC
>JBHIAW010000198.1:0-4960 GCA_046758765.1 bacterium | reverse complement strand
TGCAAATTGAAAAATCAATTTCGCGCTTCTCAATAATGACGCCGAAGGCAAATGACTTAAATGGCTTAATGAGTCGGTGTGGAGAAACTGTAATTAGGTTGGCACAAAATTTCTTGCAAAATTAACGAAGATTCAACTCTCAACAGACTAGCGCAGCTAAGCCGTAAGTAGAATCAACTTGAATTTAGGTTCGATTCAACAGAGAGAAACGGATTGTTCTATTGTTCCATTGTTCTCCTGCTGGCCTTGATTAACAATTCAACAATAGAACAATGAAACAATGCCCATTTATTATTCCGGGACACATAAAATTTCTTTGCAAAAAAACAAAGATTTGATTGGTAATACCATAAACAGTTTGCAAACGGTAGTTGGAGTATGAACGTCCTAAAATTGATTTACAAAAACGCTCTACGTCACAAGCTGCGCTCAGTTCTAACGGCGCTTGGAATAGCTGTGGCCGTTCTTGCCTTCGGACTATTGAGAACCATTATTGATGCGTGGTATGCAGGAGCTGAAGCCTCTTCTTCTGCCCGTTTGGTTACGCGCAACGCTGTTTCGCTGGTATTCCCCTTACCTCTGGCCTATAAAGATAAGATCGCTAAAGTTGCCGGAGTTACTGGGGTTTCTTATGGCCAGTGGTTTGGAGGTCGATACAAAGACCCCAAGAATTTTTTTGCACAACTTGCGGTTGAACCTGAATCCTTCTTGGACTTATATCCAGAACTTCTTCTGTCTGAAGAGGAAAAAGAAGATTTTTTGCACGAGCGAATCGCATGCATAGTAGGGGTTAAACTTGCCAACAAGTACGGCTGGAAACTCGGAGATACCTTTAGATTGACTGGAACCATTTTCCCCGGAGATTGGGATTTTGTCATTCGAGGCATTTATCGCGGGGCAGAAAAGTCAACCGATGAAGCAACCATGTATTTCCATTGGAAATATCTGGATGAAAATTTGCGAGAGACTACCCGCGTACCTCCGGGCTATGTTGGAATTTTCTGGGTTCGAGTGGCGAGTCCGGACAGCGTCGCACAAGTTTCAGAACAAATCGATGCTTTGTTTGAAAACTCGTTAGCCGAAACCAAGACCGAAACAGAACGGGCCTTTGCCCTTAGCTTTGTCTCTATGGTTGGTGCGGTTATTACTGCGCTTCAAGTTATCTCAGTAGTAGTTATTGCCATTATACTTTTGGTCTTGGCCAATACCATGGCCATGACGGCACGGGAGCGCATTACTGAATATGCACTAATGAAAACTCTAGGATTTCGCCCAAAACATATTTTGAGCTTGATTTTTGGGGAATCCACCCTTATCGCATTATTTGGTGGTCTGTTCGGGATTTTTCTGACTATTCCTATTTGCGACGCTTTTGGTCAATTTATTTCTGAAAATTTAGGCTCGATTTTTCCAGTTTTTGGATTAAAAGATAGTACGATTGTGCTTTCCGTAATCGCAGCCATTTCGGTAGGGTTCGCGGCTGCCATCTTCCCAACCATCAGAGCCATTCAAATGAAAATTGCTGATGGTCTTAGACAGATTGGCTAATAGCAAAATTTATTTGAATATAAATTATTATGGCATCTACTCGGCTAAGGTTTCTATGTTGTCAAATACGAAATTGCGAACCCGAAACTCGAAACAAATCCAAATGACCAAAATCCAAAATTCGAAACAGTATGATCTAGAGGATCGTACGCTTGCCTTCGCGAAAAGAGTTAGAGCCTTTGTAAAGAAATTGCGTAAGACGATAGCCAACATTGAAGACGGAAAACAAGTAATTAAGGCTTCAGGTTCGGTAGGCGCAAACTACATTGAGGCTTTGGTTGAAGTTGATAGATACTCATGGTGAATCTGAACAGGAAGACGAACGGAAAGATTTGGTTCAAGAGGCGACGGAACTCATGAATATATTTGGCTCTATCTTACGAAAGAGCGCATAGTTTTGAACATTTGATATTTGAATTTGTTTCGAATTTCGATATTCGATATTAGTATTTATTCTTAGAGGAAATTGCTAAATAGAAGGTGTAATCCTTTTAATTTAATCTCGGTTAAAAGGCACAAAATGAAAATTCCAATCATATACAACTGGCGAAACCTCTTAACCCGCCGCTTAACAACTACTCTAACCGTTTCAGGCATAGGTTTAGTAGTTTTTGTATTTGCCGCCGTGCTTATGTTAGCGAATGGTTTTAGAAAGACAATGGTGAGTACAGGTGATGCTCACAATGTTATTTTCTTGCGCAAAGGTGCAAATGCCGAAATCAGCAGCGGTATCACACGTGAACATGCCAATATTATTAAGACGCAGCCGGAAGCAGCCTTAACAGAGGACGGCAAGCCTCTGGTGGCTGGCGAATTGGTTGTTTTAAATAATCTACCGAAACGAGCCAATAATCAACCCTCCAATGTTGTGGTACGAGGTGTTTCCCCTGTATCGTTTGCGATGCGTTCAAAAGTTAGGTTAATTAAGGGCAGAATGTGGCAGCCGGGTACTTCTGAAATTATTGCCGGCATTGGGGTGGCAGAGCGATTCAAAGGATGCGGCCTCGGGGAGAGCGTTAAGATGGGTATGAGAGATTGGAAGGTAGTGGGCATATTTGAAGCCGGTGGCACCAGCTTTGAGTCACAACTTTGGGGTGATGTGGAGCAGTTCATGGATGCTTTTCGTCGCCCGGTGTTTTCATCCGTTATTATGACCATGAAGGATCCGTCCAAGTTCGATGAGTTGAAAGCCCGACTTGAAAACGACCCCCGCTTAGCTGTGGTGGCTAAACGAGAACGAGATCATTATGAAGAGCAGTCTCGATTTCTCGGTCTTTTTATTAGGATATTAGGGCTTACGGTCACCATCATGTTTAGCTTCGGAGCCATGACCGGCGCGGTCATAACCATGTACTCCGCTGTTGCTCATCGTGCCACAGAAATCGGAACCCTACGAGCTCTTGGATTCCGGCGTAGAAATATTTTGGCCTCCTTTCTTGCGGAGTGCATCTTGCTTTCCCTCATGGGCGGAACCTTGGGGATCATCCTTGCTTCATTTTTGCAGTTTTTCACTCTCTCCACCACAAATTGGGCCAGTTTTTCGGAAGTTGTTTTTGGGTTCAAATTGTCTCAGGGAATCATAATAGCGTCCTTGATGTTTGCAGTATTGATGGGAATGATTGGTGGCTTGGCGCCAGCCGTGCGAGCGGCACGGATGAAGGTGGTAAATGCGCTTAGGGCTTCTTAATCTGCCTAAGTTTTTTGAACTAACTCAGGAACGTATCTTTCTGGTTTCATCTTACAAGACGCTTTTGAGTATTTTGCTTTTAGTAGATTTTTTACCTTAGATGAACAGGCTTTGAGAAGGAAATGTTACCGAAAAAATTATACAAGATCTACGGAGGTTTTCAGGATAGAAGACCCTTTGCATCCATTAGGAGTAAATTTGAATACTTCTCCTAACCTAAAATTAAGAGACATTCGCTCAGCACAAGAAAAAATTCAACCATACATACGCACTACACCTGTCGAATATTCTCACGCGCTGTCGGAGCGAACGAATTCTGCGGTCTACCTAAAACTCGAGAACTGGCAGAAAACCGGTTCCTTCAAGCTTCGTGGTGCGCTGAATAAACTCCTTTCCCTTTCGCCTGAGGAAAAACACAAGGGCGTTATTACTGCCTCGGCCGGCAACCACGGACTCGGTGTGGCACTTGCTGCAAAACTCTTAGGTGTCCAGGGTAAAATTGTGGTGCCCGTCAATGCTTCTCTTGCAAAACTTAAAGCGCTTCAGCAATATCATTTGGAAGTCATTCAAAAAGGTGAGGACTACGATGAAGCGGAACAGTTTGCTTGGGAACTTCAGCAGCGCGAGGCGTTAACATTTATTCATGCCTTTAGTGACCTTGAGATAATCGCAGGACAAGGAACGATTGGTTTAGAAATTTTGGCAGAACTGCCCGATGTGAAAACCGTTGTCGTTCCGATTGGTGGAGGAGGACTGATATCCGGCATAGCGGTCGCGGTCAAAAGTATGAATCCAAAGGTGAAAATTATTGGCGTTCAGTCCGAAGCTTCTCCTGCCATGTACCATGCCATTCATGTAGGCAAAGTGGTTGAAACTCCCATCGAAGCAACTATTGCAGATGGATTGGCTGGCCGTTTTGTCACAGAATTAACCCTCAGCTTGACTCAAGAATATGTCGATGACATCGTTTTAGTTTCCGAACCTACTATTGAAGAAGCTCTGCTATTGATCTTGGAATCGGAGCATATGCTCGTTGAAGGTTCGGCTGCTGTGGGCGTGGCTGCGCTTTTGGAAAACAAAATCACAAGTGGCGATAAAACCATAATAGTCTTGACAGGCAGCAACGTTGATATTGATCTTTTAAAGAGCCTGTTATGAAATATAGCCGCGATTCAATTAAAGCACTAGCCATGAATTGCAGCTAAAGCCAACGGATAGAAACAACCCAACGGATGGAAAACTAAGAAAATATCCGTTGGAAGTATATAATTCTTTTGCTGAAAAAACAAAGATTGAGGGAACTGCAAAAACGGGACTGATCCAAAAGCTGACCTTCTTAAGATTGCATTGGTTATTAAAGAGTTACATACAATTATGAGAACCAATATTTTGCCAAAAATTGAGAGAAGGTCAGCTTTTTGCGGGATACTCAAGAATTGATTGACAGTACTATAGAATATTCAACCGCGAAATCTAATAAAAGGTTGTTTTTGCGTGTTAAAGATTTTTCGCGGTTACAAATCCTTTCACTTCATCCACACATGCTTCTCATCGCTGTGATTAAATAGTTGCAAGTAATTATCTAAAGAACCACGATAATTACTCTGCTTCCGCTTCCTTCGCTGCGTCCAGCTCCATTGTCTTATTCAATGCCGCTATTCCAGCAAAAGTACCCACGTTAAGAGCATCGGAGACCGTACTTGGAACAACCATTAAAGAGCCTTT
>JBHIAW010000197.1:0-4978 GCA_046758765.1 bacterium | reverse complement strand
TTCTATTGTTCCATTGTTCTACTGCTGGCCCTGATTAACAATTCAACAATAGAACAATGAAACAATCCCCATTTATTAGACCAGGACACATAATAGTGCTTTGCCAAAAGAAACAAAGATCTCATTAATACTACTATTAATTGTGTAAGTGCTCAATTTTGAAAAATTCGTAATTTATGATGGAAAACAACTTTATTTTGCGTATTGTGATTCTAATGTAAGTATATAACACGTGAATAGCCAAAAAAGGTAGAACTATTGTAGAAAGCCACTTCGGCGGGGAAGAATCTTAATGCAACTGAATACGAGGTTCTGAATGGTCATAATAGCACTCGTTCGAATTATTATTATACTTACAGTGACTGTGTGGTTCTTCATTTTCACACGTCGATTGTCCAAGAGCCCTCTGCAAGGTTACACATTCATTGGAGTTGGCCTCACTCTATTGATGTTGAACCTCGTCGTTGGTGCATTCTTTCACAGTACTTTACTGTCTGAAGAGTGGCGTGAGGAACTATTGCCATTTTGGGGTTACATCACTGGTTATGTGGGACAGACCCTTGGGCTCATACTTTTACTTATAGGCACTTATCGATTAGTGCGTTCATTGCAACCTCACCTGGATGCCCATTATTCAAGCCTCGTAGAACACGCCCTGGTTGGCGTTTATCTAATACAGGACGGCGTGTTCAAGTTTGTCAATCCCCGGCTTGCAGAAATTTCTGGTTACGAGCGCAAGGAACTCATAGGTAAACCTATTTTAGACTGTGTCTCTCCTCAGGACCGTGATATGGTAGCTGAGAACATTCGTAGACGAATCACCGCTGAAGCCCAGTCCCTTCATTATGAACTTACGGCCTTAAAGAAGAACGGTGACAATGTTATTGTGGAGGTGTACGGCAGTCGGACTATTTACAAAGGCAAACCTGCGATACATGGCACTCTGATGGATATCACTGACCGGAAGCGTGCGGAAGAGGAGCTACGAGTCAGTGAAGAACGTTTCCGGGTACTTGCTAATAGCACACATGATATTATATGTGAAACCACGGCCGACGGTCGCTTCTTATATCTGAGTCCCAATATCAAGGAAGTATTAGGATATTCACCCAAAGACATCTTAGGCAATTCCCTATTTAATTTTATCCACCCCGAAGATAGTACGGCTATCAAAAAAGAATTTGACAAGGCGATTTACAATTTTACTGCATTTAGAGTTTTATTTAGATGCCAGCATAAAAACGGAGAATGGCGCTGGTTCGAAAGTGCAGGCAAACCATACAAAAATACGAATGGTGAAGTGCGCGGCATTGCTGTGTGCCGTGACATATCCGAACGTAAGAAACTTGAAGAGGAGATATTAAAGGCCAGTAAACTTGAATCACTGGGGGTTCTTGCGGGAGGTATCGCTCATGATTTCAATAACATCTTAACAGCAATATTGGGCAATGTATCCCTGGCTAAGATAGATGTAGGTCCAAAAAACGACCTATTTACTGTACTTGCTGATGCAGAAAATGCCTGTCTACAGGCAATGGATTTGACTCAGCAATTGCTCACCTTTTCCAGAGGTGGAGCGCCGGTAAAGAAAACCGCCTCGATTTCGGAACTAATAAAAGATACGGTCGAATTTACTTTGCGCGGCTCCAATGTCAAGTGCGAATATTTTATCCCGGATGATATATGGCCTGTAGAAATAGATGAAGGACAGATGAGCCAGGTTATCAACAACTTGATCATTAATGCCGATCAAGCTATGCCAGAGGGTGGCAATATTAAGATCTGGGTAGAAAACCTAACTATAAATACAATACGTGGTCTTCCTTTAAAAAGTGGAAACTATGTAAAGATATCTTTTGAAGATCAAGGAGTTGGTATTCCTAAAGAATTTATGCCAAAGATATTTGATCCATATTTCACCACCAAACAGAAAGGTAGTGGTTTGGGACTTGCAACTTCGTATTCTATTATCAAAAACCATGACGGTTTGATAACCGTTGAGTCCCGTCTCGGTGTTGGAACAACCTTTCATATATATCTCCCGGCTTCCAGAAATAGATTTCTTAAGAAGAAACAAATAAAAAAGGTGGTAAGCAGAAAAAGACCTTTTGTTAGTAAGGGAAGGATATTGGTTATGGATGACGAGTTGGCTGTAAGAAAAAGCGTCTGTAGAATGCTTAACCGCATTGGTTATGAAGTAGAGCTCGCTGAAGATGGTACTGAAGCGATTGAGCTGTATAAAAAAGCTAAGGATTCAGGTCTTCCTTTTGATGCTGTACTGATGGATCTAACCATACCCGGTGGAATGGGTGGTAAAGAAGCCATACATTTGCTTAATGAAATAGATTCAAATATCAAAGCTATTGTCTCAAGCGGTTATTCCAATGATCCGGTTATATCGGATTTCAAAAACTATGGTTTCAGAGGTGTTGTAGCTAAGCCGTTCGAAATTAATAGCTTATGTCAAGTGTTGGAAAAGGTTATTCTGAATAAAAACAAATGACTGTGAAGGACTTAATGTCTGTAATTACATGAGCCCAATTCACAGAAAGCACGCCAATTTCACGCATGATATTTCTCTTGACAACCACATAAATTTTTCTTAACATTAACATTGGTTAAAATTAATTCCTAATGTAATCGAATACTTTCACACAAAGGGCTTGAGAGAGCCAATGAAGTTGAGCCCGGGGATGTCTAAGTATCCCATTTATGCACTTCTCGAAAATGTCCGCAGTCTCCATAACGTTGGCGCTATTTTTAGAACCGCCGATGGTGCTGGCGTATCCAAAGTCTATCTGACAGGAATTACAGGTCAACCGCCCCACAGAGAGATTCGAAAGGTAGCCTTAGGTGCCGAGGAAACCGTTCCTTGGGAATATCATGCTAACAGTGTTGAACTCATTGAAAAACTAAGAAGGCAGCAAATTCAAATTGTTGTATTAGAATCCACGCTGAATAGCATTCAATACGATGAAGCCCATTACCGATTTCCCTTATGTCTCGTGGTGGGACACGAATACAATGGAGTTTCCAAAGAAGTCATTCAAAAGTCAGACCTTTTGATAAGAATTCCAATGAAAGGTGTTAAAATATCCTTAAATGTGGCCGTAGCTTTTGGAATTGCTATTTACGAAATTGTAAAACAACAAAGAACTGCTGAGGAGAAGGACCAATGACATCACTATCTACGTTTCTAATGGTTGTAATTGTTTTGCTTGTTGGCATAGCGGGGTATTATTATCTGGACCAAATATCACCACTCCAAGCTGCTCTGGAGGAGGCTAAACAACAAGACCAAGAACTTCTCTTTCAAATTGAGCAATTAAAACAGGAAAACGAAGAATTGTCGAAACAGCTCGATGAAAAAGTGAAAGAATTGTCAGAGGAAAAAGAAACCGAGATTGAGAAATTGAAGTCTACTTACGATGATTTGATTTCCGGCTTACAGGAGCAAATTAAGAAAGGTGAAATTACCATCACTCGGCTCGCTGACCAGTTAAACGTGAATATTGTGGATCGAATTCTTTTTCCTTCAGGTGAGGCAGAGATTACGGCTGGAGGTATTAGAGTTTTGACTCGAGTCGGTGACATCCTCAAACAAACAAAAAACAAGCGAATCAAGGTTGAAGGCCATACCGATAATGTGCCCATTCACCCGAAGCTCCAAAAAAAATATCCCACCAATTGGGAACTCTCTGTGGCCAGAGCAACAAATGTGGTTCGATTTCTTCATGATAAAATAGGTATTCACCCAAAAAACTTACAAGCAGCAGGATTTGCTGAGTTCAGGCCGATTGCCACAAATAAGACTAAGAAAGGTAGGGCCCAAAACAGACGTATAGAAATTGTACTTTTACCAAAATCGCACAAAATAGAAAGTCTAACAAAGAAATGATAAATTCTTTCACCATTATTATTCTTTAATCTCTGCGACCGCAGCGGTGAATAATTCAGAATCGACAATTTAAAAGGCAAAGCTCATGGAAAATCAAATCAAGGTTGTGCAGTTTGGACTTGGCTCTATTGGAATCGCAGCAGCAAAATTGGTGCTCACAAAAAGAAAATTAAGATTGGTGGGGGGTATTGATATTGACCCTGCTAAAGTAGGTGTTGATTTGGGAGACGTTTTGGATTTGGATCACAAGTTAGGAACCAGAGTCACCAATGATGTGGTCAAATTGCTGGAAGCGACCAAACCGGATGTCATTCTGCATTCTACAAGTTCGTTTTTGAAGCAAGTAGAAGGCCAGTTGGAAATTTGCATTAAATCAAAGGCCTCGGTCATTTCCTCTTGCGAGCAGCTTTTTTATCCATTTCAAAGAGACCCAAAATTCTGCGAGCGCATAGATAATTTAGCAAAAGAGCATGGCGTTACGGTCTTGGGGACAGGTGTGAACCCGGGTCTTTCTATGGATGTTCTCGTGCTCGCTATGAGCAGCGTATGCGCAGAGGTAAGAAAAATAGAAGCGATCCGTGTGGTGGATGCTTCCAAAAGACGACTGCCGCTGCAAAGAAAAATTGGCGCCGGTCTTAAGCCCAACGAATTCAAAAAGTTGGTGAATGAGGGCAAACTGGGACACATCGGGTTGGTTGAATCGTTAACAGCCGTGGCGACAAGTTTGGACTTTGAAATCGATGAAATCCAAGAGTCCATCGAGCCTAAAATTGCAGTTAGAACGGTTGAAACGCCTTATTTAAAAGTCCAGCCTGAAGAAGTGGCTGGTATTGTACACACAGCAAAGGGGCTGAAAGGTGGGGAAGAACGCATCAAATTGGAATTGCGCATGTTTGTGGGTTCCGACGAACAGTATGATAGCATCAACATAGAAGCAGACCCTCCTGTCCAATTGAAGGTTGAAGGTGGGATTTTTGGTGATACGGCTACAACCGCCCGAATGGTCAACGCCATTCCAATTGTTCTTAAATCCAATCCCGGATTGATTACAGCTATGGATTTGCCGATGCCCCTTTGTAT
>JBHIAW010000196.1:0-5052 GCA_046758765.1 bacterium | reverse complement strand
TAAGGTGGGAGCGGCGCTGAGGACAGACTCCCCAGATGCCAAGCTGGTGGGAGAGCTGATGCAAGGGATCGGGATGGAGAACTGCTTCAAGTGTCATTTGGTGCATCTTCCGGCGGCTTTTACTAAGGTCAGATGGAAAGCGTGGCAAAAGACTACGGGAAATTAAAATAAAGATATGAGAGGCAGGTTGCTGTGCTCCTTCATTCGTAGTTCTCCTTGGCACGCCGTAACATAAGCCAATCGTCCGTTACCTATCCTACAAACAACTAATTCTTGACTCGTACATTTTAAAAAAATAAAGAAATAAAGACAAAATGATTGACGACAAGGTGGTATTCAAAACAATACTCAAATGAAGCTCTTTTTACCCCGTGAGATAAAGAGAGAGAGACAAACGAGTTTGGAAGGTATCTTATCATTATCTCACAGGGTGAATAGTTTTGCCCAGAATCGTTTTGCCTTTTTGGGGCGACACCTGAACCGTTACATAAAAGCTCAATCATTTTGTCATCAATTATTCGGTCTTTTAGAGTTTAATTTGTAAAGATCAAAATTGCGAATACAATTCTTCTTGTTGAGTTCTGAATTTGAAAATGAAGAAACAAATTACGATCTTGGGAGTTGGAAATATTCTTTTAACCGACGAGGGAGTTGGGGTGCGGGTTATTGAGGAGTTGGAACAAAGATTCTCTTTTCCCTCAAATGTTAAGCTCTATGATGGTGGAACCGCAGGCATGAGCCTGCTGCCAGTTGTTGAAGACGCAGATTATTTGATAGTTGTAGATGCTGTTTTAGTAGGCGAACCTCCTGGCACCATCGTCAAATTTAACTTTGAAGAGTTGCCTTCGAATCTAACGCGGAAGCTCTCTTCTCACGAAATTGATGTAATCGAGGTGCTCAAGGTTGCAGAAGCATTAGGGAAGCGTCCGCCCACTGTTATCATTGGCATTCAGCCGAAAGACATTTCTTCTTATGGAACTGAGCTTACTATTAAGAACCATATTCCGAAACTAATCGAATTCATTTCAGAGGAGCTCAAAACCTTGGGGATTGAAATAGTTTCTAAGCAAGGCAAGCCGGCACAAAAAAGGTGCAGCCAAACAGATGGCAACACCCCAAAGGGATAATGGTAGGATGGTTTCTTTGTTGCATTGTTCTATTGCTTAATTGTTAGATTCATGGAACAATGCAACAATGGAACAATGCAACAATGCCACCATTCCGTAATCTATTACTTCAAAACTAACCACCATTCTTTATCGAGGTGAGAATGCAATATGAATTTCTCAGATATCAGTGATGTTAAGAAAGCCTTTGAAGAGGTTTATACAGAAATTTACAAAACGCGTTTTTGGGACCTTCCGATTACGAATCATCGCCTTGCTGTGCAGGTCGTTGGCCTTAAAGAGACGAATGATTTTTATACCTTTTGCCTTATAACCCCTTGGATGTTAAATAAAATTGCAGTTGCTAAAAAGGAGGATGTAAATGTTGATGAGATAAAAGGCATGCGACTGGATCAATTGGAGCAGTTGGGGAGATTTTGGGTTACTAACGTAATTTCGCCAATGGATGGATTTACAAGTATGGAAGAGGCAGTAGAGGAGGGAGAGATACAAGCCGAACGTCTTTTTTCTGAGATTTCTCACGAAGACAAGCAACCACCCCGGGACCTGTCCCGAAGAGATTTTTTCCGAAAAATGAGTCCCAAAAATTAAGGCGCAGGACCTTACATATCGTGGCAAGCTAAGCAAAGTGCGGCATCGTTATTCGATATTCTCAGAAAAGGCCGTCTGGAATTATCATGCGGTTCATGACAGCTACCGCAGCCAACCTGCGTTGAATTTGGCCCATATAACGGTAAACCGTTGACCTTACCGCCCGATGGCCTATGAAGATCGGGATTCTTAGCTGCGTCATAACGGATTCCGATAGGGTGGTGGTTCCGTAAATCCGATCCCATGTTCCCTCCTTCAAAGGAAATCCCTCCGCTCGGATTTGAGGCCGTATGGCACGTATTTGAACAAGAGCTGATGGTCACGTTCGAGGCTCCACTTTCGATATGAGTCGTCGGTACTTTCTTGACCGCATCCAAAGGTATGGAACCATCGTGGCATGACAGGCAGACTAAGGAAGTGCTGTCTGGTGACCCAGCAACCTTTCTGGCCATGATCGGGCTATCATACATCAGGTAAAGGGTCGTTGGCAAGACCCGGTTCCACAGTTGTGTTTGGAGACTCGAATTTAGTTCATGCTGAAGGTGGCAGTATACACAGACGTCGCCGTAGTCCCGTATTCCTAAATTTGCCATAGAGCCCTGTGTAGCTTTACGAAGATTGTGAGGTGTATCTGCAACTTTGTCCGCGAATTGTCCAAAGCCGTTACTAGCTGCAACACTTAACACGACAACTAACACAAGTGGCGTCCTAAAGGATATTGCCATTCGCTTTCCCTAATAGCAGTTTCATTATTATAGACTAATTCCGTGAAAACTCTGTACTACAATACTCTTGGCATTTACAGAAGTTGCTAAAAAATTCGTTCAATTTCGATGGTAAATCTACGCTCGTCGAAATGTCGTAGACCGAATTCCCACTTTCGCTTATCATACCTTAACAATAGTCTAAAGACACGCCAGTAACGTTCAATACTTAGGCCAAATTCAAAGTTGCTTTCATGCGCTCGAGTGGTTTCCTGTCGTAGATTGTACTTGCCGTAGCCTTGAAAAATGAAATAGAACGATGGACGCCAGCGAAGCTCCGAACCCAATGCGTAAGCTTTAATTTTCAGGTTTTCTTGATGGTGATTGAGTAGAGACAAGGCAAAATTATTGGTAAGCGTTAATCGGCTCAGCGGTTTCACAAAGAAGGCATAACGCAAAGCCACTGCTTTAAACGAAAGCGAAGTGGATTCATAAAATTTACGTTCTGCAAAGAGAGACATACCGGCATTTTCGCCGCGCAGCGTCGAGTTCAACTGCACAGCTTTCGTAAACAAATCCTGCAGGCCAGGAATGTCCTCCGGGTCGCCAGCCAGAAGTTCTTGGTCGTGACGATTTACATGATAGCTCAGTGACACCCAGCCAAAGTGGAGTCCGGCGTTGAATATTTCTGAAGTGGTTGAATAGCGCCTGGCAGGCAGAGTGCGAAAGTGGTAATCGACCAAGATGACATCGCCCTCACGAATTCTGCCAAGAGGATTGCGATGAATTTCGACCCGCTCTCCAATGACTCGGATCGTATAGTCTTTATCTTCCCCCTCCTCGAAAATAAAATCACCCTGTTCATTGAAGACCACTATTGTGGACACGATAATGTTCCGTTCATTCAACAACACCGGGAAATCACCGAGGAAAAAATGACGCTCGTTCACAACCGCTTGCTCAACGGCCTCGATTTGAAGGTCGTTAATCGAGTAGCCTCTGGTGTAAGCAATATGCAGTCTGCCAGAGAGTGGGATTTGCTTGGTGTAATTTATGCCGCCGCTTATTGAATAAGTGTAGGTACTACCGGTTTGCATGGTGCTATAGGAGCCTCCAACTGCGAGGTTGGTATTCAAGCTGCCATACAGGCGATGGGACACCGAAGCCGACCCAGTGTTCTGCAAAAATGTACTACCAGTAACGCGCGTAAACGATAACGTGTGACGATACCGCGATGAAAGTGAGGGAAGATGCTGAAGTTCCAGTGACTGTCTTAACCGCACGTTCTGTTGATCGCTCAGCCCCTTGCGAATGAATAAGCGGAAATTACTATCCCAAATGTTGGATTGCTGTTTTCCGAAAGACCGACGGTATCGTGCACTAGCGAAGTGCTTGCTATAGCTTGATGTCCTACGAATGCGGTCCCGGATGTTGACAAAATCATAATTAACCTCAAGACGGGAGTCGTCACCATTCCGCTTGCCATCATAGTGGAGCGACTGTCTTAATTGATTTCGTGTGGCTTTAAAGCCGCCACGATTCCATTCCTCCTTTAAATCACGCGATGCTGCCTGGAGACGAGATGGGAACTTTGATCCGCGCATTTCTAATGTCGCCTGCAGATTGTTTATTTCATAGTAGGTTCGACCTGTATTGTCAAAGTTGAGGATGTTTGTATTACGGTTCCAAAGGAATAGTAAGGAGTTGGAGCTGGAGCGGAACATTGAAGCAATGAGGTTATAACCCAAAAACCGACCATGCATATTTCGTTCAAGGTCCTGAGCCGTAAACTGCTCCAGGAACAAACCCACATCGCCACTCAACTTAAAGTTTAGTATGTCAGGGTTTATGACGAAACCACTGTTGCGTAACAGGAGTGTTGAGTTGAACGTGCGCTCCCTTGACCACTGGGGCGCCATTCTGTTCTCATTCTGAAAACGAAAGCGTATCGAGCCGCCCAAACGTCTTAGACGAAAAAGGCCTAATTCTTGTGCCTGGGCAGTATGGACCGATCCGCAGCAAATTTCTAACAAGCAAAATAATATGAGGAGGCGGCATTTTATGTGCGGTACGGCCATAATTTCGTCACCTTATGAAATATTCGTTATCCGCATTGTGTGGGTCATGGCATTCATAGCATACCATATCCTCAATGCCCTCGTGTGATTCAGATGACTTAATATCTTCCTGATCGTGGCACTGGAAGCAGAGGTCTTGTCCCGCTTCGACCAGCATGCGCGGATTTTGTGTGCCATGAGGATCATGGCAATCTAAACAAGCATCCGCTTCAACCGGTGCGTGGATATACATATTACTGGATGGTTTAATATGCTCTACATCATGGCATTCAAAGCATAGTGTTTCCGGAGCCTCTACAAGCATACTAGGATTCTTTGTGCCATGAGGGTTATGACAATCTAAACAATTTCCTGCTTCAACAGGTGTGTGCAGAGAAACGGCCTCAGCGGGTTTTACTTCTTCCTTATTGTGGCATTGAAAGCATAGTGCCTCATCAATTTCTACCAGCATACGCGGATTTTTTGAACCATGGGGATTATGGCAATCAACACAGGCTCCCGCTTCCACTGGCGCGTGAACGACTATAGCGTCGGCTTGGTCGTGGCAGCTCA
>JBHIAW010000195.1:0-5130 GCA_046758765.1 bacterium | reverse complement strand
AAGGAAACCAATCAATAGAAATCAAAGTATCAACCAAAGGAAAGGAATTAAAAACCTTGATTCTACCTTCTCATATTATTATATTAAACAAAAAGCTTGGAGGATTGATATGAATGCAGTAAAAACCGCATTCTTAATGGCACTGCTTACTGTGCTGTTGGTATTTTTTGGTCAAATGGTGGGGGGCCAGAGCGGCGCAATGATGGCCTTTATTATTGCCGCTGGCATAAATTTTTTCAGCTACTGGTTTTCTGACAAAATTGTTTTGGCCACGTATCGCGCGCAGGAAGTAACTGAGGCCGATGCTCCTCAGCTTCACAGCATGGTTCGTAGATTGGCTCAAAGGGCGAGGCTCCCCATGCCGAAAGTTTACATTATTCCCTCTGAGACACCCAATGCCTTTGCCACGGGGCGTGATCCGCATCATGCTGCCGTCGCTGTAACGAAAGGGATTATGCGCCAGTTAAGCTCTGATGAATTAGAAGGGGTTTTGGGCCATGAGTTGGCTCATGTAAAACATCGGGACATCTTGATTGGAACAGTGGCTGCCACTATTGCAGGCGCTATTACCATGCTTTCTTTCATTGGGCGCTTTGCTTACTTTTTTGGCGGCAGCGATGATGACGATGGCAACCCCATCGCTAGTTTATTAATGTTAATCTTAGCACCTATTGCAGCTATGCTTATTCAGATGGCTATTTCTCGTTCTCGTGAATATGCAGCCGACCGGGGTGGCGCAGAAATTTCAGGTAAACCTTTAGCGCTTGCTTCGGCCTTAGCGAATTTAGAACGGGGGGTTGCGAGGATTCCTATGCAGGCCAGTCCCACTTCCGCGCACATGTTTATTGTAAATCCGCTGAGAGGCCGCGGTTTTGCTTCTTTGTTTTCAACTCACCCAACTACGGATGAACGGATCAGACGGCTGCGAAAGATGTCCGCGAACTTTAGGTAAAAAATGAATAATTCTTTCAAATTAGAATTTTTTGGGTTATTTGAGGGTGTCTTAGAAGCACCCTCTTTTTGTTCTTTTTCTAAACATTGGAGATAAAAATGAACGGGCCAAGGCGTGCACCACCAAACAGTGCAACCAAGAAAAAGCTCAATTTCTCAATTTGGTATATTTTGTTAGCCTTTTTTGTTATGTATCTCATTCAAAGTCTTTTGATTCGAGAGGATGTCGAAAAAATACCATACAGTAAGTTTAAGCAGTTACTACGAGAGGGCAAAATAAAGGAATGCACGGTAACTCCAGAAAAAATCTTTGGTATTATGATCACCGACGATTTAACTGACAAAGACTCAGAAGACCGTGGTTCAAGGGGATTTCCGTTTGGCTCTAGACAAAAAGTGTTAGCCAAGGGAGAAAAATATTTTAAGACAATCAAGGTAGATGATCCCGAATTAGTCAAAGACCTTCAGGCGCAGAATATTAAATTTTCAGGCAAATCCGATGAGGGTTGGTGGCAGGGTCTGTTATTTTACTGGATATTGCCCATAGTCATTCTATTTGCTATTTGGGGATTTGCATTCCGACGTATGAATCCGCAAGGTGGATTAATGTCCATTGGTAAAAGCAAAGCCAAGATCTATGTGGAAGGTAAAACCAAAGTGACCTTCAAAGATGTGGCGGGTATTGATGAGGCTGTTGAAGAAGTGAAAGAGGTGGTAGAATATTTGAAGAATCCAAACAAATTTAAAACCCTTGGCGGTCAAATTCCTAAAGGCGTGCTGTTGCTTGGCCCTCCTGGTACAGGTAAAACTCTTTTGGCCAAAGCTGTGGCGGGCGAGGCCAGCGTACCATTTTTCAGTCTTTCCGGTTCAGATTTCGTAGAGATGTTCGTCGGGGTTGGGGCTGCCCGGGTCCGGGACCTCTTTCAACAAGCAGCGCAGCAGGCCCCCTGTATTGTGTTTATTGACGAATTAGACGCTCTGGGGAAAGCACGTGGTATGAATCCTTTTGCTGGTCATGACGAACGGGAACAAACCCTGAACCAGCTTCTAGTGGAGATGGATGGCTTCGATCCCAATATTGGCGTGATTATTATGGCAGCCACCAACCGGCCTGAGATTCTGGATTTGGCCCTCTTGCGGCCCGGCAGATTCGATCGCCAAATAGTCGTAGACCGTCCTGATATTAATGGCCGGGAAGCCATTTTGAAAGTCCATTCAAAAAAAGTAAAATTAGCACCAGAGGTAGACCTGCGGGTCATTGCAGCCAGAACTCCTGGCTTCGTAGGTGCGGATTTGGCTAACGTGGTCAACGAAGCCGCTCTGTTAGCAGCTCGATCTGGAAAGAAGCACGTTACCCTCAAGGATTTAGAAGAAGCAATCGACCGAGTGGTGGCGGGCTTAGAGAAAAAGAGTCGCGTTCTCAATAAAAAGGAAAAAGAGATTGTGGCCTATCATGAAGCAGGACACGCGATCGTGGCTGGCAGTGTAACGGATGTAGACCCGGTACATCGAGTGTCCATCATCCCAAGGGGCGTGGCTGCTTTGGGTTACACCCTGCAACTGCCCACCGAAGACCGCCACTTGATGACAAAAACCGAACTCTTGAATCGATTAAAAGTCCTATTGGGCGGTAGAGTTGCAGAAGAAATAATTTTCAATGAGATTTCCACCGGAGCTCAAAACGATTTGGAGCGTGCGACCGCTTCTGCCCGTAGCATGGTCACCGAGTACGGGATGAGCGAAAAATTGGGACCCTTATCCTATGCTAAAGAAAAACAGTCGATTTTCTTAGGCGCTGAATTTGGTCGTGGTGGGACAGCTTACAGCGAGAGAATCGCTAGTGAAATCGATGAAGAAGTACGCAAGATTGTAGAAGGCGCCTATGAGGAAGTAAAAAAGCTTCTTCTGTCTCGAAAGGATAAGTTAGAGACCTTAGCTAAAATGCTGCTGGAAAAAGAGGTGGTTGAGGGAGAGGAGTTGGATCAAATTTTGAACAGCAAAAAGAATAGAAAACCTAAGGCAAGGAAGAAAAAGAAAGAGGCTTTAGATGTAAATTAATTGGTCTTCTAACTCATCCGCCGTAAACTTATTCAAAAGCAAAGGAAGCTGCTAGCGACTGAACTTGTCAATAGTGAAAATGTTAAATAGATACTTTTGAGTAGCAAGGATATTAATATGAAGACTGAAATTATGAGCTATCTTAACGGCAGAATCACAATAAACCCTGAAATTTGTAATGGTAAACCTACGATACGAGGGAAAAGGATTGCTGTACAAACAATCCTTGAATTTTTAAGTGCTGGTGAAAGCCAAGAGGAAATACTTCACCAATACCCATCATTAGAGCCCGAGGATATACAGGCTTGTTTGGAATTTGCGGCCAAACTAATGAGCAATAACTATGTGATTAAAATGACAGCTTAGGATGGCTAAATACATCATAGATGCTAATTTACCATATTATTTTGCTCTGTGGTCAGTACAAGCTCGTTCGTATTTTTGAAGATAGATTGGAATGCATAAACTAAATAATTGATATTTTAATAGATATTGGTAAAAGATAACAGAGTACATCATTACATTCAAACTTCGGAGAAGACTTCATGACACAAAAAGATACCGAATACGTGCTCAAAACCGCAAGAGATAACGGCGTAAAGTTCATTCGTTTGTGGTTTACCGATATTTTAGGCTTTCTTAAAAGTTTTGCCATAACCATAAAAGAGTTGGAATTGGCTTTGAAGGAAGGAGCCGGGTTTGATGGTTCATCCATTGAGGGATTCGTGCGAATTGACGAAAGCGATATGATCGCCATGCCCGATCCCAATACCTTTCAAATTCTTCCCTGGCGGCACAATGAACAAAGTACGGTCGCTCGAATGTTTTGCGATATTTATACGCCAGAAGGCAATCCCTATGAAGGCGATCCGCGTTGGGTATTAAAACGTAATCTCAAACGAGCCGAGGAAAAGGGGTACAAGTTTTATGTTGGGCCTGAATTGGAATATTTCTATTTTCACAGCTCTAAAGGAAAACCTGAAACCTTGGACAACGGGGGCTATTTCGATTTAACTCCTCTGGATGTGGCGAGCGATTTTCGTAAACAAACCGTTGAAGTGCTTCAAGCACTAGACATTGAAGTAGAAACCAGCCATCATGAGGTGGGTCCGAGTCAGCATGAAATCGACCTACGCTACACAGACGCCTTAACAATGGCTGACCATGCTATGACCTATCGTTTGGTGGTAAAAGAAGTGGCTTTAAGAAACAACATCTATGCCACCTTCATGCCCAAACCCCTCTTTGGTCAGAATGGCAGCGGCATGCATACTCACATGTCCCTTTTCGAAGGAGATAGAAACGCGTTTTTTGATCCTAATGATAAGTACCATCTTTCCGATGTCGCTAAGAAATTTATTGCTGGGCTCATGAAGCATGCCTCAGAATTTACACTGGTTACCAATCAATGGATTAATTCATATAAACGTTTAGTCCCGGGTTATGAGGCGCCAGTTTACATCACCTGGGCCGTCCGCAATCGCTCAGACCTGATTCGGATACCAGCCTATAAACTAGGTAAAGAAAAAGCCACACGCATAGAACTGCGATCGCCAGACCCGGCGTGTAACCCGTACCTCGCGTTCAGTGCCTTGCTGGGTGCTGGTCTGGAAGGCATAGAAAAAGATTACGAAACGATTGAACCAGTAGAGCGAAATGTATACGAATTAAGTGAAGAAGAAAGAAACGAGCTCAATATTGACAGCTTACCTGAGGACCTCTTTGAGGCCATTAAAACTATGGAGCAAAGTGAATTGATGAAAAGGACTCTGGGAGATCATATTTTTTATACGCTCTTGGAAAATAAAAAATTAGAGTGGAAAAGATACCGAGCCCAAGTAACGGAATGGGAAATGGAGAATTATTTTCCGGTATTATAACAACGGGCACAGAGGTCACTAAGATGCACTGAGTTCACAGAATAATAATAATGTAAGACTATAGGTCTTTTCGCGGACTGCGCTGCGAAAAGGAGACTGGCGCAGCCGTAGCGAAAAGGAAATCCGAAATTCTAAATCCGAAATCCGAAACAAAATACCAATGATCAAAATATAAAATTCAAAACGGTTTAGAACATTTGAATTTCGAGTTTTGAATTTGTTTCGATATTCGAGTTTCGAA
>JBHIAW010000194.1:0-5155 GCA_046758765.1 bacterium | reverse complement strand
AAAGCACATTACGACTCTTTCTGAAGGATGGAGTCGCTATTAGCCAATGGATCGATATGTACGCACAAATTCGAGGCTGGGATAAATAAACACAGTTGAGGGTGGATTCTTAGCTAATTATATGAGCTATACCAATTCGATCTTGCCATTTACGATTTCGAGTAGGCAATTGGCAATTACTTGTTTAGCATTTTACTTTCATCTTACAGGGAGTTTTTCAGGCAATATCTTAGCTTCATCTTGGTTGTTCTCTTAGGCCTAACAAATAACGCTTAATTCCGCAGCGGCTTGCCGTGCTTCAACATATATTTCATGCGCTCTTGAGAAAGCTTTTCTCCGCAAAGGCTCACAAACGCGTCCCCAGCCAAATCCAGAATGTACTGTTCATTCACAGGTCGGGTGGGGGAGGCTTTTTCCCCACCGGTCAAAACATAAGCTAACTTTTTGCCTATGAGCCGATCATGCTCAGAAATTTTACCAGCTTTTACCAAATCATTTAACGTGGCTTCAATGGCTAATCTGCCGCCTTCACCAGGTAATATTAAATCCTCTCTGGGTTCTGGTGGCACAAAATCTTGCGTCATGTCAAGTACGGTTTGTTTAGCCTCAAAAATCAAATGGTCGGCATTTAGGACAATTCGGTCGTCGCGGGTCAAATAGCCTAACCTAACCGCCTCTTTGGCCGAGGAGGAAACTTTGGCGTATCCAATGGTTTCAAATGCTTTTTGCACAATGGGAAAGGGACCCGGTCTGGCTTTTTCCATGGCTTTCATATTGTTTAATAGCACTCTAAGATTGCCACCAGCCCCAGGAATAATTCCTACGCCTACTTCCACCAGGCCACAGTACAGTTCCGCCGAAGCTACGATGCGGTTAGCACAAGCCGCGGCCTCATAGCCGCCCCCTAAACATAAATTAAAGGGGGCAGAAACGACCGGAAAGGAGGAAAATTTTAAACCCTGAGTCATGTCTTGAAAAGATTTACTAATCGCCTCGATTCGTTTCCAATCCTTGGCTTCACACAAACTTATGATGAGTGCCAAATTGGCACCAGCAGAAAAATTCTGGCCCTGATGCCCAATAACCAATCCTTTGAATCCATGTTTTGGCACAACCTCCAAGGCTTCTTGCATCATATCGATAATTGAGGCATCGATGGGGTTCATGACCGGCTGCAGGACGCTGTGAAATTCCAGGCAAGCGACGCCATCACCAATATCAACTATGCTGGCACACCAATTCCTTTTGATTTCGTTGCCCTTTTCTTTCTCTAACAGTAAGTTTATTTGTTTCGGTCGCTGTTCTAGAGTTTTGTGATCTTTTCGACTAATATCAAAATAACTTAGCTGTCCGTCTGAACGAGCATAAAATGTCGTTTTGCCAGATTCTAACATCTCCAAAACCCAGGCAGGTACCTTCTTACCCTCGTTATCCATCCGTTTTACCGACTTTTCTAATCCGATTGCATCCCAAGTTTCAAAGGGTCCAAGTTGCCAGCCAAAACCCCATTTCATAGCGTTATCCACATTCACAATGTCATTAGCAATTTCAGGAATGCGGTTAGCTGAATAAATCAAGGTACTTGACAACAGCTCCCAGAAAAAATGTCCGGCCGTGTCTTCGCTGCAAGCCAACGCTTTGATTCTATCGGCGGTGTTGGTGTATCCTTTCGCTACTCGATAGCCATCAAAACGCACTTCTTTTTGAGCGGTATATTCCAAGGTATCTAAATCCAGGGAGAGGATTTCTTTGTTGACTTTCTGGTAGAACCCTTTTCTGGTTTTTTGGCCAAGCCAACCGTTCTCCAGCATCTTCTTAAGAAATTCGGGCACCCGAAATATTTCACGTGCTTTATCATCGGGAGAAAATTCATAGGTATTTCGGGCTACATGCGCCAGTGTATCCAGTCCCACCACATCAGCGGTACGGAAAGTGGCGCTTTTGGGACGCCCAACAATGGTTCCAGTCAGTTTGTCTACTTCTTCGACGGTGAGCTTCATCTCCAGAGTTAGTTTTAGCGTCAGCATCATACCGAAGGTGCCGATACGGTTGGCGATGAAGTTGGGGGTATCTTTGGCGTAAACCAGGCCTTTGCCCAGTACATTTTCGCAAAAGTCAGCTATGCGTTCGACTACTTCTGGTTGAGTTTTTTCGCCCCCTACAATTTCCAGCAACCGCATGTATCGGGGTGGATTAAAAAAATGGGTCACGAAAAATCGCTTCTGGAAATCCTCGGACATGTTCTCCATCATCTTTCTAATGGAAATACCTGAGGTGTTAGAGGTGACCATGGCCCCAGGTTTAAGATGAGGCTCGATGCGCTTAAAAATTAACTCTTTGATGTCCAGACGTTCCACCACCGCTTCAAGTACCCAATCGACTTCTTTTAATTTTTCGATGTGGTCATCGTAATTGCAGGGAGTAATAAGGGAAGCAGTCTTAGGATTGTAAAAAGGGGCTGGCTTTAGGTCTAAGGCTGCTTGCACTCCCTTTTCCGCCAGTTCTTGAGAAATGTCAAAAAGATAGGACGGCACACCTGCATTGGAAAGATGGGCGGCCAACTGGGCACCCATGACACCAGCACCTAAAATGGCGACTTTTTCAATTTTTTCCTGCATGCCAGCCTCCTACAATCTTTCAATGATGGTGGAGATACCCTGACCGCCTCCAATACACATGGTGGCCAAACCAAACTTAGCTTTTTTCTGTTCCATGACGTTGAGGAGCGTGGTCAATATTCTAGCTCCCGAGCACCCCAAGGGATGTCCTAAAGCTATGGCGCCACCGTTGAGATTCACTTTTTCCATGGGCCAACCGGCCTTCTTGATTACGTAAAGCGATTGAGCGGCAAAAGCCTCATTCAATTCAATCACATCGATATCATCCATTGTCATGCCTGCTTTTTTGAGAACTTTTTCGGTAGCAGGAATGGGCCCGATGCCCATGCGAGTCCAGTCTACCCCGGCAAAAGCACGGGCCACAATTCGTGCCTTAGGTTTCAGGTCTAGTTCCATCGCCAATTCCTGGCTGGTCAGGAGCATGGCTGCTGCACCAATGGAATAAGGACTGCTGGTGGCGGCTGTGATAGTACCGTTCTTCAGAAACGCAGGTTCTAAAGAGCGGATTTTTTCCCAATTGGGTTCACGGGGACCTTCATCTTTTTCTACCACAGTGCCGTTAGATTCAATTGCTATCACTTCGTTATCAAATCGGCCATTTTTCCAAGCACCGAGAGCCTTTTGGTGAGAGGCTACGGCAAATTCTTCTTGCTCTTCGCGGCTGATGTTACCGTCTTTAGCCAAATTCTCGGCCGTCTCGCCCATGCCCATGTAAAACTGCATCTCGGCTAATTTAGGATGAAAGCTGGGATTAAATCCACCCATGGGGATGGAGAACATATCTTCGACCCCGCCAGCAATTCCGGCCTCAATATCTCCGGCGAAAATCGAGCGGTCGATTTGGTGTACGGCATCCATGGAAGAGCCACAGAAACGGTTTACCACTTTCGCGCCTGCGTCTTTGGGAATTCCGGCTAATACTACGACCCCACGGGCAATGAGCATGCCCTGAGTCGCCTCTGGGAATGCACACCCTAAGACCAGGTCCTCAATTCTTTCTTTGGGGAATTTTGGATTTCTATCGAGCAGCCCTCTAACCACCTGAGCTGCTAAATCGTCGGCGCGAATGCCAATCAGCTTGCCATTCTTGACGCCAATGGGGCTGCGTACAGCGTCGATGATGACGGTGGTTCTTGTTTTATTTGTCATTTTATGCTCCTTGGTTGAATATTATTCAAGTATTATTTATTCTTTTAATCATAACTTCCGCAAAAATTAACAGTCATCCTATATTTCTCAAAAGCTTTTGAAAATTTTTCCGTAACTATTCAGCCTGTCGTCATTCCTGCATGTTTTAAGCAGGAATCCATGTTTTGCTGACATCCAAAATAGTATGAAGATCGCATGACTTATGGATTCCCGATGAAACCGTTCAGAAATGACAGGCCGAATAGTTGCATTGTTCCTTAATAAAATGTGGCATGCCTTTACTTTGTTACCTCATTAATTCTATCGTGTCATCTTCAAAATTCAAATATAGTGCAGACCCCGCGGAAGAAAGAAACTCTATACCAAGTAGTGAGTCTCCTGGAATGATCCATGTTTCAATTTCAGTACCTTTAACAACAACTTTACCAAGATACATTGGCAGCTCAACAAAATCCCCCGTCGCTAAAGTGAACGTATCGTATCCGAAAAATTCTACTTCCATTTTTTCTAAAATTTCATCTGGAAGAGCAATTCCCCCATTAAAACCAGAATCCACAGTAAACGAGAAACCTTCATCTTCACCAAGAACAAGAGTTCCCCCTTCACCCAGAGAGCCAATAAAGGAGGGGACAAAATCTATTATTTTACCCCGAATAAGAGTTTTCATGACCGCTTTATTCCACCCTTCTGAACATGCGCAGATGGATAGCCTACTCTCACAAAGTAAAATATACCATTCGGAAATTTTTTACGTCCTTTTTTAAGAGAATCGAGTACCTTCTTCCCCAAAAACCACTCACCTGTTTCTGGCTCAATAGCTACAATCATTCCCTTCTTTCCCTTCAGAGATTGCACTTTAGTAAGCACCTCCTTTGAAGGCCTTTTTACTGCAGGTCTCTTCATATTTCATTACCTCTATCTATTTGAAATAAGTAAATGTTTGGTCACCTGTCTCATTTCACGGAAATACCACCTATTAGCTCATTTCGCCCTCATCGCTCGAGCTCGTTGAACAGTCTGCTCAGCTACATTCACAATCAAGCGAAAATCCTGTAACACATGTGTTCCCGCTATGGGTTCAATGCCTTTGGGGCCAATGACGACGGTGCCATTCACAATCTCGCCTTCATATGCAAATTTACAAAGACCATAAGGATATTCCTGAACCTCGCCATTAGCAAGTTCTAAAGGGACGCTTCCCACTGGCCTAATGTCCAAATCTTTCGCAATGTCTTCAGAAATCCAAGCCCTAGTTGCACCGGTATCAGCAAGAAATTGAACTTCGCGCTGCTTTTCAAGGTCTGAGTCATTAATGAGAGCAATGTTAATATATACATCTCCCATTTCTTAATTTCCTAGTTAAAATTCAAAAATCTCTTTAGCCGTTT
>JBHIAW010000193.1:0-5164 GCA_046758765.1 bacterium | reverse complement strand
AGATCGTCGCTTACAAGCCAAATATGAAGCTCGTTTTTTTTGAAGAATTATTGAGTTTACTTATTCGACAGTCTCGTTAGCCGCGGCACGTTCGCTGGTACCACAGGCCGCATACGGACACATGTCTACATGAGTGACTTGATTAACGCCGAGAGTTTTTTCGCTTTCTCGACATTTTTCCCTTGAATATTTTGCAACAATTTCACATATTTTTGAAAAGTTGCGCCTGAAAAAGGATTTATATAAATTATGCACAATTATGAATGGTATGACACCCGTTTTCGCAAAGATAATCATAAGTTAGCAACGGGTACGTTAATAACCCAGAGATCAAGAGTTGCGGAAAGTGCAAGTGTCTACGCTCATCTCACGAATGCCGGTCTGTGAGGCGGGCAAGATAGAATGGCGGGGGAAACAACTCCAGCGCTCCGAGGTAGAGTCTAAATAAATCTCTGGCTCTAAAGGCTGGGGCACGGTGGCAAGGCAACATTTCGGGAGAACAGTAAAGTCAAGTGACGGGGGTGCAAAATAGGCCAGGGGCAGAAAACAAAGTCCCGAAATGCTGACAATGCGTGCAGCGGACCGCGGGGCGCGGATCGTCAGTTAAAGTTAAGAAGCTTCGTTCAAGTTTTGTGATAAAATGACGTTCTGTGCCTGAAATCCCGCGACAACTGAGCCTGTCTTGTAGGCCTACAATATTTTCAGGAAACCGGAGTTCAAGAAACATGAAACAGGAATCTAACTTTGAAACGGCTCCGCTTCGTTATGCTGGCGTTGCAACTTTGTTGAGAAGACCTTTGGTAAGCGACCCCTCAGGTGTAGATATCGCACTGATTGGTGTGCCGTATGATGGTGCAACCGAAAACCGACCGGGGCCGCGACATGGTCCTCGCGAAATTCGCAATATGTCAAGTTTTACCCGTTCCATTCATCATGTGACGCGCGTGAATCCTTATGAACTTTGCAACATCGTAGATTTAGGTGATGTTAATTTCTCGAATCCTTTTGACCCACAGCAATGCTTTGCCGACATCACTAATTTTTACCGCAAGATTTGCGCAGCCGGTGCAGTGCCCCTGAGTGTAGGTGGCGATCACTCTATCAGTTTGCCGATTTTACGCGCTGTTGCGGCCGAACGGCCAGTGGGTATGGTGCATATAGATGCTCATACCGATACGAGTGATCATGAATTTGGGCATAAGTTTACCCACGGCACCCCATTTCGGCGAGCAATGGAAGAGGGTCTCCTTGACCCAAAAAGGACGATTCAAATTGGCATTCGCGGGGCACAGAACTCAGAGGAAAGCTGGCATGGGTCTGAGGATGCAGGGATCCGCGTCATGTACATGGAAGAATTTACATCTTTAGGGATTGAGGCCACTCTTGATGAGGTAAGACGTGTGGTAGGCCAGGGACCCACTTATGTTTCGTTCGATATCGACAGCCTTGACCCGGCCTTTGCCCCGGGCACCGGAACCCCGGAAATAGGGGGCTTGACGCCTATCCAGGCACAGGCACTAATACGAGGGCTTGCAGGTCTTAATTTGATCGGCGGGGACGTGGTTGAAGTATCACCACCTTTTGACCCCACTGGGAATACTGCCCTTGTTGGTGCCACAATGCTGTATGAGATTACGTGTATTCTGGCGGATGCGGTCGCCCAAGAAAAGAAATCGCAAAAGAATGCCTAAGAAAAGTGGACGCACAATAATTTCACTGCCAATTCAGAAGCGCCATATCGAGGAAGTGAATTCCTAAGTTTAGGCTTTCAAAGAAGGTTTGGTATCATCATTTAACCGCTTTTCTGTCAATCAACTTCAAAGTCTTATAAGGGCAAATCAGCGCTCAGACTGAGCATCTAACATATATTAAAGGTAAAAAGTCAAGAGAAAAAAGTCCTGCAAGCCTTGGTTTTTTGGAAAGAAATCGAGGAACGCCGGAGGCATCAACCGAACCTTGACCTTTCTCAAACGCGGCCAAGGTCATCGAATGCTTACCGGCTCCAACGAATTTTTCTAACTCCCGAACCCCATCTGACTCGAATTTCTCAAAACGGCCTAGATGAGCTCAATTGCACGTTGACTCACATTTATCTGTTCTTTGAAAATTCTAACCAACTGCAAAGTTGAACTATCTGCATGAATTGCTTGAAAATTTCAAAATCGTTTTGCATATTACGGTGAAATAAGATATTCCCAGATTTATCCATGACACAGAGCCTGCCCTGAGCGTAGTCGAAGGGTACATGGATTTGGCCTGTAAATCAATGTCGCAATAGCATTTGGTGTTAGTTTCAGCGAATTGCATGAGAGGTCCTCGTTTGGTTTTTATTAATGAAATTAATTTATTTGAACTTAAATATACCAAATCTGGAGGCCTTTTGAAAAATAGCAATCGTTTCAAGCCGATCGTGAGGCGCATGCGTAATTTCTGAGTTTTGAGAACATAGGAAGCTTTGTTTAGATTGCAGCTTAAGTGCCCTGAAATCCCACAACGGCTTAAACATGTCGTTCGCTATGTAAAAGAATGGTGCGGAAATCGGAACAATTATAGAATTCGAAAGCCACATTCAGTGGAGATTCTTGTTGACAATAAGCACAATTAATATTCGAATCTCAGAAAGAGATTTGAACCGAATAGAACTGAAAGCCAAAGCTGCATAAGCAAGAGAAAAGCTACTCATGTACGGAGAATGCAGGGGCACTCACAACTAAGAGAGCCAAAACATTCAAATTGTTATGCCAACAAATCTCCCGCCAGAGTATTTTGAGGTAGAAAGGCGATATCGCACAGCCAAGTCGACGGCGGAGAAAATCGCCTGTCTCGAGGAATTGCTTGGCACCGTTCCCAAGCACAAGGGCACGGACAAACTCAGGGCTGATTTGCGCAGACGACTCTCCAAGCTGAGAGCCGCGTCCCAGACTCGAAAAAGCACCGGCAGGCAAGAGTCTGTCTTCCATATTGACAAAGAAGGCGCTGGGCGAGTGGTGCTCGTTGGTCCGGCCAATGTGGGTAAATCCGCTCTGGTAGCGGCGCTGACGCACGCTACCCCCGAAGTCTCGGAGTCTCCATACACCACCTGGACACCTACTCCCGGAATGATGCCCATAGAAAACATCCAGATCCAGTTAATAGATACGCCACCGCTGAACCGGGACTATGTAGAGCCGGAATTGCTGGATATGATTCGTAGCTCAGACCTGGTCTTGTTGGTTGTGGACTTGCAGAGCTATCCTATTCAGCAGCTTGAAGATACGATTGCCATACTGCAAGAACACCGGATTGCGCCCCGTCATCTGAAGAATCATTACACCGCACAACAACCTATGACCTTCGTGCCGGTAATAGTGCTGGTTAATAAAGATGATGACCAAAGATTGGATGAGGACTTTGAGGTTTTTTGCGAGCTACTTGAGGATGAGTGGGCTTTGCTGCCGGTCTCCGCAACCACCGGGCGCAACCTGGAACAGCTAAAACACGTTGTGTACCAAGAGATGGAGATCATGCGGATTTACGCCAAACCACCCGGAAAAGAGCCTGATTTCAGCGCGCCGTTTGTGTTGAAGAAAGGGAGTACGGTCGCGGAGTTTGCTGGCAAGGTTCACAAGGATTTTCTTGAGAACCTAAAAATGGCCCGAATCTGGGGAAGCGGCGTGTATGACGGGCAGATGGTGGCACGCGACCATGTGCTTCAAGATGGCGATGTCGTGGAATTACACCTCTAGGTCCCGCGCCAACGGGCTTGGCAGGTGGAGAGATTGGAGACGCAGGTGGGCAGTAGGCGGTTGGCAATACGTACCGGCGGTTAGAGAATACAAAAAGTGTTTGATCTACAAAATTAGGAGGATTGAGAAATGGCTTACACATTCAAAGAACTCGACGAAAAGACGGCAGCGCAACTGAAAGAGATTGCTAAGGGCATTGACCACGAGGCGGTAAAGGGATACACCCAGATGCACAAGGACCGTCTGTTGAAAGCGATCTGTACCGCCCTGGGGATTGATATGCACGTACACCACGAGATCAAAGGCCTTGATAAGACGAGTATCAAATCAAAAATTAGAGCATTAAAGAAAGAACGGGACCAGGCATTGGAGGCTCACGACCATAAGGAGCTGAAGGCAGTTCGGCGTCAGATCAAGAGACTCAAGCATAAACTCCGAAAAGCAATGGTTTAAAGATTAACCTGGGAACCAGCGCTCGACAAACGTTTTACAGCCGCGATGAAGGCGATTCTTTGGAATTGCTGGTCAATTGGCTGGCTCCCATTTAATCTCCGAATTGTGCGGTAGTCTGAATCTTTGCCGTAGACACAACCACGACCATCACATAATAATGGTTTACTCTGTGCTTTTGTCTCTATGTTCGATTTCTGATTGGGCTTTTGGTGTTTCTTTTTCCCCAACTTGACCTTTTTCCTTCACCGCTTTTTCCGATTCTTCAACTTTTTCTTTTTCTTGCTTTATCGATTCAACTTTAACTTCTTCAGACGTAATTTTAGCTTTTTTCTTGTCGGTGTCATCTTTGCTCTTAATTTCCGTGGCAGCTAAAGGTGGTTTCTGCTTCCTTCTACCTATGACAAAGCCAAAAACCATACCGCCCACACCTAAAACCAGCACAATCCAAGAAAGGATTTGCTGCCGTCTAAAACTACTTTCCTTTTTAGCCAACTCCGTCGACCTTGCTTCTAAACTTGCCTCCCGTTCAAGAATTCTTTTTTCTCTTTCTATTAGAGATTGTTCCTTCTCCTCTACTAACGATAGCAACGTTTCTAACCGAGTTTCGACTTCGGCTTTACCCTTCTCTAATTTATTTATACTTGGAACCTCAGCTTCCTCCTGTTGGACACCATTTGTCTCGCTTACGGTTTGTGGCTTCTGTACAGAATCTCCTATGCTTTGGTTATCGTTCTTTGCTTTCTTACAACTTAGATTGGTAAAAAGAATCAAACTCAGAAAAAACAAAAGACTTGCCAATCCTCTTTTGAACTTAATGCCTTTCATGGTATCATTCTCCTTTGGTTTTTATGTTCATTTTTGATCTCTTGTTAGTTATTTTTAATACATTCCTCTTTTCGACATTATATCTTTTAACTTGAATAATTCTTAGCGCGCTAATGCGCAAATAAGAATTCACAAAAACCAAATAACAAATAAATCTCAAA
>JBHIAW010000192.1:0-5219 GCA_046758765.1 bacterium | reverse complement strand
CTCCAACCGCAAGCCATCCAACATCGCGGCCAGCCAGAAAATAGTCTGCACTTTCATTTTTCTCCCGCCGGGCGGCCCAATAGCCAATGCCAAAGATGACCAGAAAATAAGCGGAGATAATCAGGATATCAACGATATTTAAAGAAGCCATATAGGTTCCTCCTCCCTTGTTGGTTTCGCAGTTCAACTTAAGCAAAAATAATTTTGTCGTTAATCATTTTGTCTTTACAACGTATTTTGAAAGCCAAAAGACAAAATAATCGATGAGAAAATGATTGTAATTCATTTCAGCTAAACGGTAGCAAAATACCAAATTGTCATGCCGGAGGCATCTTCCCAGTTTGTTGCAGTAACTGGGGAAGATTCCTGACGGAATGACATTGAAGCGAATCGCTCAATTTAGGGTGATGTGATCCCGGTTAAAATTACACCATGATACTCCTCCCTTGTTGGTTTCGCAGTTCAACTTAAGCAAAAATAATTTTGTCGTTAATCATTTTGTCTTCATAAGACGTTCAAGCATGTACTGCACGGCCAGATCCGTCAGATTCCAGAGCTGGATATCGGTACTCGTAGTATACCGCGCTGGCAGAAGTCTTTCGTCCTCAATTCGATAGCTCCACAGCTCATTGTGCTTTAGTCTTGATGCTGTGACAGCGGTGAGAGTTTTATCTAAGATCGCACGTAACTCCCGGACATAAGAATCTAAGTTTACATCTTTGATTCGACCATCAGAGTCGTAAGCTGCTAAGATTTGTTTAGCCAATCCTAAAAACAGTAAGTTAACCTCTCTACCCCAAATAACCCGTGGAGAATGGTAGAGGTCACGTTTGAAGTTTTCCCACACATCGCTTGAGGCATAGGCGTCATTGGCCACCACTGGCCCCACACCGTCTAAAAACAACCCAACCGGATACGGCACAACAAAAATGTTCAATCGCTTGATAACTTCTGTAGGCTTAATTTCACCTTTGAGAACTTCTCCGGTGACATTCTCGAGGAACAACCAGGTTGCAACATCTGTGTTGGCTACCGGTATCGGCTGGCCTTTCTCAGCCAGTGAAAGGGCTAAAAACTCAATTCTCTCCTTATCGGCAGCGCTTTTCGCGATGACGTTTTCCCAATACACCCGTTCTTCTTCCGGGAGCCACTCCAATTTGACGCGAACCCTTTGTTGAACCTCTTGTGGACTCAGGTAAACCTCAAAGTGTCGCACAGCCTTCCGCCAGGTCTTTATGGCTTGCTGCAAGATGTCAGGTTTTTGGGCATATTCAATAAGCTTTGTATCTTTAATCTCCGGTGCAGATTTTATGAGATCGTCCATGGAAATGTCAAGTTCACGAAGAATTTCAAAAATTCTTTCAACAGATTCTAAAGCTTTGGGAACCCAAATTGCATTGATGTCCATGGCGTAACGGCCGTTTGCATAACCCACGCCGCTATCCCGCCAACTTCCCGCATGCCAGCGCTGTCCTTCAAGCTTTCTGAAGCTGATCAAATTTTCGGTAACCGGATTCTCGACATACGAACGCGAAACTTTCGAAACATAAAGCAGATTTCTGAGCACCAACGTCAGTCGTGAAGTCTGATCATCCGGGCTGATGGCGGATTGTAGGAATTCACGCTTACGAGCATTAGGAATATCTGAACTTGTTAAGTAACGCGCCGTCAACACAGGAAGTTGGAAATCATCATCGAGCATGTGGTAATTCTCAGTTACGGCTTGCAGGTTTGCAAGCAATTTCTCCGCATCCTTGAGAATCTTATTTGCAGCCGTGTCGTCGCCTTGATTCTTTTGTTGAATATAATCTGCAATTAAATTGTTGTATTTTGCCGCATTTTCTCGTATGGCCTGGCCACCCAGGCCCTCCTCGTGACTGACCTCACCTGTCGAATTTAATTTCTTCAACACGCTGGCAATGACGTGTTCGAGCATTGCGGGTTTTAATACCGGTTCGAGCATAAGCGCCGACATCATCATGTCACGCCCGAAGTAGGTGGCATAGTTGGGAAGCCCGGCGAGGAGCTTCTCCTGTGAACTCATCAGCTCCATGCTTTTCACCTGACGCGCCAATCTCGGCGACTTAGCTCGTTCATAAAACTTAAAAAAATCGCGGTTAAAAATATCTTCGCGCCGGAGCGGCGTCAACGAAGGCGAATCGGTTCCTATTTTTACCGTCAACCGGATTGGCTGGCCTTGCAAAGAACGGATGGAAATTTTTTCCTCCGAGACCTCCAGGGCCGCCTGATTGCGGTCAACGCTGAGCTCCAGCGACAGGCGATTTTTCCCGTCAAAGGTGGAGTGTTCCACTAACGCGAGCCATTCCGATTTACGTTCTATCTGGGGAACCAGCCGCGATCGCAGATCTTCGAGAGTGGCGGCCTTAAGCAGCCCCAGATGCCGTTGCCGCACATTTGCAGGCAAGCGCGCCATATTTTCGATTAACTCGGTAAGCTCTGTCACAACAAATGGCTCGGAATCAAAGGGCAAGGTGTGCCGCTGGAAATATTGAAAATCCCGCTCCAGTCGCATGCTGTTTAGTACGAAATGCCCCAGAGTCAGTGAGGGGGTCCGGGACATGAGCGAGTATCGAACGTAGCGTGTTTTCCCTTCCGAGGTAACGTCTGCTTCGGCGGAACCCCAAGTCAGAAATGCTGGTTGGCCTATGCTATCGCGCGCCGTAAAGGCGATGCTCTCATTGGCGGCATCGGCCCAGACGTTGACGACTCGCCCGCTGTTCTGTTTGATGTAAATTTGCAATGTATTTCCATCGGTATCCCGGAAGAAGCGGGTGGTGTAGCCACGGTACGTAGACGTATCATCTAAGCCCACTTGTGGAAATTCCAGTACTGGAGGAACGTCTTGGGCTTTTGCGGTTCCTAGTGTGCCCAGAAGGTACAATTTAAGCGTAAGTAGAAGTATCGTCAATGCGTAGAACCGTAATTTCATAGCGATCCGGTTATAGCTTATGACCTTCATGTTGAGTTTCTCCCTCTTGTGGTTACTAACACATTAAACCCTTTCAATTCTATCTGAAAGGGGAAATTTACTGTGGCATTTTTTGGCTGCTCACAACATCTAACAAATATTACCAAAATAACGCAACAATAATTGCCGTCAGGATTGACAAACCAATTGAAAGCACCCGGTAATTTTGATACCAGGGAACGTTTTTTAGTTCTGCTGTTTCAGCACCATAAAATTCTTTGGTCCAGGTGTATTGCTTGACTTTACTTCCATCCGGCGGGGCTGTCATCAGGCTGCCAATAACGAGAATTGCTGTGCAGGCGATGAAAAGAATCGGGGCAACGTAAAGGAAATGCACCGCCGTAATACCGGCAATTTCATTCAGGTAAAAGAAAATTGCGGCTAATCCCACGCCGAGCACCAAGGAATAAAATGCCCCCTGAGCATTGGCGCGTTTCCAGAAAATGCCAACCAAAAACATGGCCACGACCGGAGGAACCGTGTAGGAGAGTACTCTCTGCAAATATTTAAACAATGAGCCAAATTTTTCGATTTGTGGCGCCCACAATGAGGCTAACACTATAAAAATAAAAGTAACCCAACGACCTACGACCATCAATTGCTGCTGTGAGAGTTTCGGTTTGGCTTTGGCAACAAAATCCATGGTTACTAAGGTCGATGCAGAATTCAACGTCGAGTCGATTTGTGACATCAGCGCAGCAATAAAGCCGGCCATTACCAGCCCAAGCAACCCGACTGGCAAAAGGTCAAACAGTAAGGTCGGATACACTAAATCCGCCTTGGGCAGTTCCGGATATAATAAAATGGCAAAGGTGCCAGGCAAGACCATGATAAACAACACTGGCAACTTCAGCAAGCCGGCAAACAGGCTGCCCAATCGCCCATGCTGTAAATTCCTGGCGCTGAGCACCCGCTGTACCATAAACTGGTTGGTGCACCAGAAATAAAATCCCAAGAGCGGCAAGCCGGTGAACAATCCCAACCAAGGCACCCCGGGATCGTCCAGCGGTCGAATAAGACTGAGCATATCGGGTGACACCTGGTTAGTTACGACATGCCATCCTCCGACTCTTAAAAAGGCCGCGATAGTAATGATAACCGAACCAAGCAGCAGTAATGCTGTCTGAACGGCGTCAGTGTAAATAACCGCCGCCAAACCGCCAGCGATGGTGTAAACTCCGGCCACAACGGCCAGAACCGTGATGGTTTGCCACATTGGAATTGCCGGGAAAATGAGTTTAAGCATCAGTCCGCCGGCATATAAACTGGCCGCAGTATCCACCACAATGTTCAAAAACAGGGTCAGGATCGAAAAGTAGCTCCGGGCGCGACCGTCGAAACGGCGTTCCAAAAATTCTGGCATGGTGTACACCCGTGCCCGCAGCACAAATGGCAGGAAGAATATTACGAAAAACACCAGAATGATTGTGGTGAACCATTCATAGTTGAAAACAGAAATTCCGGTGCTATAAGCGTCTCCTGCCAGGCCGATCAGGGTCGTGCTGGAAATGTTCGATGCAAATAGGGAAATGCCAATGAACGGCCAAATCATCGAGCGGCCAGCCAGGAAATAATCTTCTGCGGACTCGTGGCGCCTGCCCAGCCTTAAGCCCAACCAAACAACAAATACGATATACAAACCGATTATCGCTAAGTCAATAAAGTGTAAACTAAATTCGGGATTCATAGCGGTTTCTCACAATTCTTATTCATACAGGTACTGGCGCGAAAGCTATGGCACCAAACAGGGTTTAACAAAAACCATCGCCCAACGGATAGATGAACCAACGGATAAGGCTTGAATCAGTAGGGTTCATCTATCCGTTGAGAACTGAAACCAAGGTGATAAGTCAAAATGATTAGAGTCAAAATAATTTCTTAATCATTTTGGCTTTTAAATTTCTCTGCTAACTAAAGAAATAAATAATTATTCTGCCACAAAATCATTCTGCCTAACAAGATAATTTTTAATTACTTTGACGTCACTCATTTTGACTAAAACCGCCATCAGATCAAACGTATTAACAAACTCTCGTGTGGTTTCACCAACAGTTTAGATAGACTTACCCTAGCAGATTTCGTGAACTGGGATGAGAGTAACACTTTACCTGAATGGTTTAGAAATGATAAATCTAAAGTATGCTCATTGCCTTCAAAATTTGTAATCACCAACAGTCGTTGCCCTTCTGCACTACGAACATAAGCTATTACGTCCGTTGGCACTTCTTCG
>JBHIAW010000191.1:0-5326 GCA_046758765.1 bacterium | reverse complement strand
ACGTCATTGATAGTTTATTGAAATAGTTTTGCCCATAATCGTTTTGCCTATCGTTCTGGTTATACCTGAATTGTTACCATATTTTATAACTATTTAGTGTTTGAACGAAACCTACTTCATCCGTAGCAGTGGGCGTCCTCCCCCAATGGATAAACAATCACTTATAACGCAGACGGGGACGTCTACTTGAGCGATCTTGGACTTTTCGTTCAAACACTGTTTAGATTACATCATTTGATTATCTTTCTGGTTAAAAAGGAGAAAAAAGAATGAGCGGAATAAGCATGAAGTCAAGTTGTCGTATTTTCTTCGCGATTGAGTTGCTGACTCTCCTTTGCATTAACATTTTCGCTGGGTATGCGACAAATACTGAGGAGAGCTCACCTAATCCGCTTTACATAGACCCGGCAACACAGGATTTTTCGAAAAATCCCAAATTGCTGGACCGAATTCGCTCCGGGCCGCATGGTTATTTTCGCTTCATAAATATTCCCTTCAGCAAGGAGGTTTGTCGTCGATTTAATTACCTGTTGGTCGGGGCCCCTTCCTTAAACTTGCATGGGGATGCGCATATCGAGCAATACACGGTGACCGACTTGGGTCGCGGTCTCACGGATTTTGATGACTCTTCCACCGGCCCTGGCATTATTGATTTGATACGATTTGGTGTGTCATTGCGTCTCGCCTGTCGCGCACAAGGCTCTGAGAAGCACTTTGATGAACTGTATGGAGAATTTCTGCGCGGTTATTGTGACGCCTTAAATGATCCCACGACCATGGCGCCCGAACCGACGTTGGTTAAACGAATCCGATCCAAATTTAAGAGCGAACGAGAGAGCTACTTCAAGTGGATTGATTCCATCATGGAACCTGTGTCGATGGAAGAACGCGATTCATTATGGGTAGCCATGCAGCCGTATGTAGAAACCATGCTGGCCGAAAGCCCAGATTTAACTCAGGACTACTTTGATGTAGTGAAAATGGGGTATCTGCGGATGGGAATTGGCAGTGCGCTGGATATAAAATACTTAGTGCGTGTGCGCGGCAAAACCAGTGATGCAGGTGACGATGTGGTGTTGGAATGCAAGCAGGTACGCGATCTCAGTGGAATTGACTGTATTAATTTCGGGCAAAAAATTAATCCGTTCCGGATTCTGCTCGGTCAGGCTCGGATTGCCTATCAACCGTTCCATCACCTTGGCTATTTTCAATTTCGTGGGTATATTTTTTGGGTACATTCCTGGGTAGAAAATTATCAGGAAGTGAAGATTGGTAAAACGTTTCAGTCAAGTGCGGAATTGGCCGAAGTGGCTTATGATATTGGGGTACAACTCGGGAGGGGACACGTGAAGCATATTGGTGCTCCCCTTGATTTACAGATTCGACGCAAGCAGTTGCAAATTGTCGAAAAGCACGGAGCTGAATTGAAGCAAGCCTGTCGGGAACTCTTCGAACAAACCGTTGCTGCCTGGGAAAAGTTTTGTGAGAAGCTTTAAAACATTTCTTCTAAAATATCCTGCAGTAAGAAAATTTGTAGTCTGAAGTTACCCTGATCAGCCACGACAAGATATTTCCCGTCGTGACTAACAGCTAGACCATCGGGTGAAAGAAACCTTCCAGGAGTCAGTCCTTTCTCGCCGAACTGTGCAGTCAAAGGGAAAGCGTCATTATTTAAGTCGAAAATCATGACCTGACCAGACTCCTCGTTAAGTGCAAACAAATAATGCTGACAAATCGCCAGGCCTTCGACATCGCGGATGAAGAGGTCCGGATGCCCTATTATCTTTCCGGTAAATTTCCCTGTAATGGCGTCATATATCTTGATTACGTGATGCCCTTCATCTGCCACAAAGAGATTTCTACCCCGGATGACCATGGACTCTGGATCATTGAGAATGTAGCCGTTCTCATCTTGAACTTGAAACTGAAAACCTGGGTCTGGAGTCCCATCGCTGCGAAATTTGTAGATCCGTCGCGTGCCAGTATCCGTTAAGTAGAGGCAGTCCATCTCATCGATAGCCAGTCCTTGAATACTTGTATATGTGGTTCCTTGGGCTGAATCAGGTGGAACAAGAATTGGGTCAAGATCGATGGTACGGTCTTTAAGGCACACCCCCTCCCTGTCGAAAACCAATATTCGACGATTGCCCTGATCAACCACAAAGATTTCATCTTCAGAGTTACACGCAATCCCCTGAACCTCGTTGTAAATTTCACGGCCATTGGGGAGAATGACTTCCAAGCTGTTATCGAACTGGCAATCCCCGGTGCCGGGGTCGCCAACCGTGGCTATGGAAAGGCTGCGCTTCGATAGCGTATAGATTTTAAATCTTCCGTTTTTAGTATCTCCTGCGAGCAAGCGACCGTCCTTCATAAAGGCCACCGCATCCGGCTCATCGAATTGTTCGATCATCTGACCTTGCGTTCCGCCTAAAATTAAGTAGGGCTTGACCACGCCAAGGTCTTTTGACATGCTCTCATTTATTATTAACATTCCTAAGCAAATTAGCATTAGGAATCTTATTTGAGAACTCTTATATAGGTTCATTGCTCTAAAAGAAAGGCCGATACTCAAAGTGAGCATCGGCCGTTTGCTTTACTGCTCTTACGCCTCAGCTTCAAAACTCTTATCTAAGTTCATAAGTCAAGTTAATCTGCATGTTGCGTTCTGGACCAGGCAGTAACCCATATTGGTTTCCGATCTGGAAGTACTCAGCATTGAACAGGTTGTTCATGTGAAGGGACAGATTTACATTTGATTGACCAAATCTGAACTTATAGCCCAGAATGAGGTCTGCCACGGTCCATGAAGGTAGCGTTTTGCTCTCTTTTGAAGCCCTATTAGCTGCCAGATCGTACTCAATGGCCACCTCACTGTTGTCGGTCAAAACGTAGTAGTCATTGAAGTAGCGAATGGCCCCTGAGGCATAGAATCTACCCTTTGTGTAGTTAACAATACCGGCAATAATCATCTGGGGCACTTCGGGCTCAATGAAACCTTCCTCGATCCCAAGGTCATCCTTTGCCTCCTGGCTGATGTCTTCGGTCCAAGCATTCTTGGTCTTCGAAATTGAAGTATTGAGTTCCAACCCTGGCAGCACTTCTGCTGAGGCCGCTATCTCGATGCCGCGGTAGTGGGCTTTACCGACCTGGACGTAGCGCCTGCCTCTGTAGTCGTAACCAGGTTTGTTACTCATGGCCGGATCCTGAATCCGAAATGCCTTGTTTTTGAAGTTGATCTGGTAGAGGTTTACCTTAAAGTTATACTTTGCTTGGACGAAACCAAATCCTAACTCGAAGTCGTCCGAACGCTCGATTGGCAATTCCTCCTGGGGCTGACCATAGTTATAAAAGTACTTTACGCGCGGCTCATTGTACGCCCGGCTCCAGTTGGCGAAGACGTTCAGCTCCTCGGTCAGGTTGTAGTTGGCGCCGACCTTGGGGGCGAAGTAATTGAAGTCATTAGTAAAATCGAGCAGGGCGTAGGTGGTGTCTGGGTTATTTTGGAATCCGTCGTTATTGCCACCTTTGAGATTTTGGGTCAGCACGTAAGTACCGCTGGGCGTCGGCCGGTTGTTGCTGTTGGGGAAATCTTCCTTAATGTGGTAGTGGCGTAGGGAATACTGCGCATCGGTCATGATCGATAGTTTATCAAACCGCCATAGGGCATGCGCAAATACCGAGGCATTCGGCTTGTATCCAGTATAGTCGTAGTAGACGTCGCCTTCACGGAAAGTCGCCTTTTCGCCGCCAATACGTATTGAGACGGTTTCCTGGCCAAACGTATTGATAACGAGACCGTAATGCCGTGCCCACCAGTATCGGCCTTCAGCACCGACACTCAATTCATGTCCTCGCCAGTTCTTCTTCAGGGACGTTAAAACGCCGAATTGATTGTGAATCGAATGAGCCCGGTACTGGTAGCGTCCTGAGGAGGCATTGATGTCGGCCATGGTCATCATACCTTTGACTTCACCACTACGGCCGATTTTGTAATAGCCATCGACCCATTCGCCGTAACCGCGACCAATGGTATAGAAGGCCGTGGTTTTCCAATAGGTTCCCGGTCCCATTTCACGGGTCCAGTGCATCTCAAACTGCGGCTTGTGATAGACATTGTTATCAAAACTCACAAAGTTGTTGCCAATGACTTCACCACCCTTGTCTTTGTTGTTATGCCGCATGAACAGGATATCGAGCAAGGCAGTGCCATCTTTCTCGCGGTCGGTCAGGCCCGGGTCGTCGTCCAGAACGTACGGGTGCGGGTTGTAGTCGCGGCCGTATCGTGCCAGGTCTTTAGCCGAGAAAGAATAGAAACTGTAGGCATGATACTGAGGTGCGCCGTGCAAGACCAACCTTAGAGTGTTCTTATCGTTGACGAAGCTGGTGAAGGTGAAATAGTACTGCAATCCACGATAGAAGGTATCGCGCCGCCAAGCGTTCCCGCTGATGTAGTTAATACGACCCAGAAAAGTGTATTTCCCTTTCATCAATCCTGTATCATAGTCGATACCTAATTTATAGGTCTTGTACAGTCCGCCAGTTGATACAACCCTTAAGCTGCGTTCAGCAGCCGCTTCTGCGGTTAATACATTAATGGAACCGCCAAAGGCTCCAGCCCCATATAGAGATGACCCAACGCCACGTTGGACTTGAATCGATTTCGACCCGGCTGGTAACTGGCCCCAGTTCGACCAGTAGACCTTCTTGCTCTCGGGGTCGTTTTCCTCGATGCCGTTTATCTGAGTTGAGGTACGCTGCTCATCAAAGCCTCGAATGTAGACCTTCGAGTCACCCAGACCCGAGCCACCGTCCGTCGTTACATAGATACCAGGGGTATTCTTAAAGAGATGCGGGACATCTTGCACGGTGAAGTGCGTGGCAATCTGGTCAACCGTGATATTGGTGAAGGCCACCGGAGTTTCTCTTTCCTCGGCCCAGCTCGACGTCACTGTGATCTCCTCCCCATAGAGGGAAGTTTGCACCAGCACAAAATCAACCGTTGCCGTTTCGTCCACCATTATCTTCACGCTTTTCTCCATCGCAGCGTAACCGATAAACGAGGCCTCCAGCGTGTAGGTACCTGTTGGGACATTGGCAATGGTATATTCGCCATTCTTGTCCGCTGCTGCACCCATGGTTGTTCCGATGATCGATATATTAGCACCCGCAAGCGGATCGCCATCTTCCTGGTCCGTTACCTTACCCGTTATCGTACCGGTCTGGGCAGCCAAGAAAGTTGGTAGAATTAAAACGAGCAGCAAAGTTATACAAAATCTTTTACTCATAACTCCTCCTCCATTATTTAGATTAATAGCCTGGTAAC
>JBHIAW010000190.1:0-5366 GCA_046758765.1 bacterium | reverse complement strand
TGCTTGGCCCGGTAACGTTAGAGAATTAAAAAATCTAGCACAACGTTTGGTTTCTCTATTAGATGGCGAAAAGATTCGACTGAAAGACTTACCGGATCATATAGCTTTCGGGGAGAAATCAGCAACTCTCAAATGGCCATTTACATCGGATCTCGATGTGCCTTTGTTTAAGGCAAGAGAGAAAATCTTGCAAGAGTTTGAGAAACAGTATCTTATTAATTTACTGCAGAAATGTAAAGGCAATATTTCCAAGGCAGCCAGATTAGCACAAATTAGTAGAAGAACTATGTATCGTATGATTAATACATATGATCTTCATAAGCTTGTTTAATTCGTCAGGAACACGTAGGTCTCAATGACCTTTTTGTAAACTAGCTGTAACAGTTGTATACCCTATGTCACAATTTGTGATTATTAAAACGTTGTCTATTTAATTTTGTTTATTATTCGTCAAAACTGTGTAATTAAAGTTACAATTTGATTTTTACAGGCAGCGGATTTATCATAGATGTATTACAAAAATAATCTTATGTTGTTAGTTTATAATTACTTATTTTTATTAATATTATAAATTACGCTCACGTCTTTGAATTACTCCAATGAACCTAACATTTTGTTTTTGGTATAAATGTTGCCTCATGATGCTTGTTTGATTCTTTATTAGTCAGATTGAAATGTGAAGCCAGGGAAGGACCGTGAGGCTTCTTACGATTTTCTTTTGATGATTAAGACGTTGTTCTTTGATAGCACTGTAGGAAGGGTAGCCATCGGTTTTTACTGCGGAACCGGATTGGATATTATTCTGAACTACATCGCCAACTTGCTCATCATCTAGATCTGGGACAACAATCATATTGCTGAATACCGGATTCTTCCATTCATCTACCTGAACTGAGACGATACCTTTAGCCTTGCTCTCTGCGCCTCTGCCTCATCTGCCAGATACCTCATAGTGACCAAGATAGCTATCATCTATTTCCATTACTCTGACACTTCGGACAAATGCAACCATTCGACCAACGCCTTTTCATCAAAACGTCGGGACAACGTGCCCTGTATGTCAAATCGTTTTCGTAATCGGAAAAAGTCTATTGTTTCACGCATGACAGAACCTCCACAAGTGACTTGATTCATCGTAACCGTAAGCATCTGTAAGGTTCTGTGTGAGCTAATATATCTAATTATTTTCTTGGTTAATGGCACAATAATCTTAGTCAATTTGTCCCATTATCGGTATCTCAATATCAAGAACTAATAGATTCTTTGCATATAATTTGAAAGAAAGTTTATCATTGCTATACAAGGACAATTTTCTTTTAGGTCATCTTTCCGGCTCTCGATAGCATCAATTGTTAATCTTATTTCAAGGAGGGAGTAATTCTGATGAGGAGATAATATTATTACTCAACGCATAAGATGAGTTCAAATAGATTTTGTGAATAAAATGACAAAGGAAATGGGGAATAATAATTCTAATAATTTAAATAAGGCTAGCCAGTAGAAACGGTCAATAATTGTAGAGAAGAATCTTCATTATAACAAATGTGAAAACAAAGAGACCACCGCTATCTTCATTTAGAGAGATCCTGCCCGACCTCAAAATAAAGATATTACCTACAAATAAGCGGTATCCTTAAATGTAGGTGGTGGCCTCTTTATTTTTAAATATAATATCTTAAAACTTTTTCTGCAACTATTTTTTAGTTCGCGTTAATAGGAGGGTGTCTATGTTTGTTCAGAATTCTTCGATGACTCAGACAAATCTTGTCTTACATCATATTATTTCAACATTCAATGCCAAACTAGGTATGCTTTGGATTGCCGCGAACGACTCTTTTTATACCACTACACAAAATGGCGGCCATAATTTTGTAAATACTAACTCTCTAATAAGTTTTCTCGCAGGATACTATTATAGGTTTATGCGTGTTGGCAATAAACTTTCTCCTATAGTTGTGGAGAACCTGTTTAAGACACCACATCTTCCTGATAATTTATTGAAACTGGCAGAAATCGAGAACATTACCTCACTTCTGATCTCCCCGGTCATACGGAAAAAGCAAATAAAGGGTACAATAATTTTAGGCTCGGATAATGCCGCGAGATTCTCGAAGATGGATTTTGAATTGTTAAGATTATTGACGGAGACAGTACTAAATTTGAATCATCACAATACTTTGGACTTTCCTGTAAATACAATTGACAGAACCCAAAATTCGTTCGGATTGATTATCGGTAAAAGTCGACCGATGCAGGAAATTTTTAAGACAATTTTGAAAATTTCTCAAACTGATGCGAACGTATTCATTTATGGTGAAAGTGGAACAGGAAAAGAGGTAATTGCGCGAACACTACATTCCCATTGCAAACGGAAAAATCAAGCTTTCATTCCTGTTGATTGCGTGGCGTTACCAGAAAATTTACTCGAAAGTGAACTGTTTGGGTATGAAAAAGGGGCTTTTACGGGAGCGAATGACATCAAGAGAGGCTTAATTGAATATGCTGACAAAGGTACCTTCTTTCTTGATGAGATTACTGAAATGCATATCAATTTGCAGGCAAAATTGCTGCGGGTGCTGCAAGAAAGACAATTTAGAAGAATTGGAGGTAAAAAATTAATTGACATTGATATTAGAATAGTATCTGCTACAAACCGTGATCCCAAGGTGGCTATTTCAAAGAAATTCTTACGTGAAGACCTTTTTTATCGTTTAAATGTTATTCCAATATATGTCCCTCCTTTACGTGAAAGAAGAGAAGATATTCCCCTTTTGGTGGATCACTTTTTGGAAGAATTCTCCAAATCCAGTGAAAACGGCCGTTTCGAATTGTCTGACGAAGCCATGCAGAGATTGATGAATTATAAATGGCCCGGTAATGTAAGAGAATTAAGAAATGTAATTGAACGTCTTGTTGCCTTAGCCAAAAATACTACAATAACTGTTGATAGTCTTCCAGGAGAGATTCTTAATCATGAGTCAACACCAAACACAATCGAAAGCACATATCCACTCACCCTTCCATACAATGAAGCAAAGGAAAAAAGTTTAATGACATTTGAGAGGTTATATTTTTCAAGGCTTCTGGATAGATTTCGTGGTAACATTTCAAAGGTTGCTAAAGAAGCAAAAGTGAGTCGCAAAACCATATATAATATTTTGAATAAACATGGTCTAGATAGTTACAAAATTCTAGGAAGTCCATTGTGGCCCAACAAACAAATAACTACTAACTGAAACTGGGTTATTCAAATTTACAATCTTATGACGCCAGCAAAAGAAGTACTAATATCCTTGAAAGAAATGTTGATTGTAAAACATAACAAGGTCTTAGTTTCATAAGAACAGAAATTGTATAGAAATGGATACAACTGCAAAAAGAACTTCACATGACCTTAACTTATTGTTAACAAAAGAATTGCATTGATTTCTTAGAAAACTGTATAAACGTTGTAACGATTAGCAATACCAAGTCTAAGACATTTTGTAGCATGAAGAGAACAATTATTAACCGAAATATTGGGAAAAATGCTTTGTTTAACCTGTGTATTTTAAATAAGCTAAGTATATCTGCTTTTCAGGCCAGCGTTTATGATGGGAATGTATTTACCAATTTTGGGCATAAGAGTTGCGGGTTGACAATATCATATGCAGCACTAATTCATCATAATGCAGATTACAAATATTCTATTCCATTTTAGAATGGGGTGTAGAAATTTGAACAAAAAAACGGTTTTAATAGCATCGGATGATATTGCAGTGACAGACTGCATTAATGATATCTTAGATGAGGATAATTTTTTCCCGATCTATTCAAACCGTGCCAGTCAGGTTTTACTAAAACTTATAGATATCAAATTAGATTTACTCATATTGGACATTGACTTATCTGGAATGTCTGGACTTGAAATAATACCAATAATCAGAAAAGTAAGACCAAATGTACCATTAATTGTATTGTCGTCTGATAATTCTTTTGAAACAGGACAAGAAGTGGCAAGCTTTGGAATATGGTTATATTTACTAAAACCCATTGATAAGGACAAGTTGGAATGTTTTCTCAATTTTCTTCAAATGAAATCTATCCAATCTGATTACAATACTAACAGGTGGGATACCTGACAATCAATAAATAACAATGCAAAGATGGTGCACCAGATCAAAAAAAGTAGAGGTGTTATGTTAAAAGCTATGCTCATCAACCGAATCGTTGTTCTAATGTTAATCATGGTGCTAATTCCTAATCTTATGAGCGCAATAGCGCAAGAAAATGATAGTAGCAATCTGGGCAAGACAACAGAGCTTATTGTGGTAGATTCAAGACCCTCTGGCGCAATCGTTCAAATAAATGGAATTTATAAGTTCACGGGTAGAACGCCCTATGTTGTGCCCTACCCGCTACGAGGTAGATACAAAATTAAGGCCACCAAAGCAGGTTATGAATCGGAAACTTCGCACATGAGTTTTGTTGGTCATGGCGAAAGCAACATATTGATTAGATTAAGTCCGAAAACTCGTTTCAAGGCGGCATATCGTTCTTTGCTTTTTCCAGGATGGGGCCAAATTTACGGGGGTGATAAGCTTCGAGGAGTTATTATTAGTACTGCTCAAATTGTATTAGGTATTAGGACAGTATTTGCTATCCATGATTACAATAAATCCCAAGATGAATTAGATCGGGCTTTGGAAATTTTTAATAGAAGGTTGGACGAAACCTCTTTTCAAGATGTTCAAGATAAATTGATAAAAGCTGAGGACGATCATAATTTCCGTAATACTTTTTTAATTATTACTGCAAGCTTTTGGGCCTATAATGTACTTGATTCGTTTCTTTTCTTTTCTCCCAAAGGCACACAGATAGAAATTAAAACGAATCCTCTGTCACACAATTTTAGAGACGAAAGATTAATGCTAACATGGAAAATAGGACTTTAAATAATATGTATGTTTATATATTAAAGAAAAACATCTTTATCTTTCTTCCCTTATTGATTGTTTTTATTATTACTTGTGGGGATGGGCCTTCTGGTCCAACATCTTTTAATTTTGAGGATTTTCCTACAGCTCCAACTAACGTTAGAGCGTCGTTAGGAGATGGGACTCTTGTTTTGAGCTGGTCCCACCCCAAAGTCGAAGATGTTGAAAGCTACAAAATATATCGGCAGGATTCGACAGGTCAGATATTTAGAAATATAGGTGCCACAGAACTATTAACGTATTCTGATACAAATCTACAAAACAACCGAGAATATCGATACAAAATTTCGGCAGTAGGTAAAAATGGATTAGAAGGGCAGAAATCAGATGTAGTTTCTGGTACACCTGCCATTTACGGGGTTACGATAAATTCTGGAGTGGAATATACTA
>JBHIAW010000189.1:0-5462 GCA_046758765.1 bacterium | reverse complement strand
TTTGTCTTTTTGAATGTTGGTTATTGTTATTTATTTGAATTTTGCATTTTTTTCTTAATCATTTTGTCTACCATTATTTTGTCTTTTAAAATCTTTGCCCAAAAAGCAACGATTATACTCTTAAGGGACTAACGCGGCGAAGCTGCAAGTAGAATCAATCCTGAATAAGTCTCTGGATAAAGGAGAAACGGATTGTTCCATTGCTCTATTGTTGGGCCGGATGAACGGTCGGAGCCATCATGTTTTCAGATTTGCGAGAATCCAGTAATTCAACAATTTAACAATACAACAATGGAACAATTCCAATTTACTATTCTGCAATATATACCATTCCTTTGCAAAAAACAAATGCTCCGCCTTTAGACGGAGCATTTATGCTGTGATCCTCAAACAGACCTAAGAGCTACTGTGATGAGGTTATTAGAAATTTGGATTATTATTTCTCTCCCGTTCTGTGATAGGCAGGTATTGCCAAAGACCTGCTGGTAGATGCCATATTCCAAATCGTCTTTGATCAACGAGCCTTGCAGCGGTCAAAAGTAGCTCTTTGTCACGTTCTTCGATAAGCGCCGTTTGGTCTAAGGTTGCCAATGGGCCGATTCCGTGCGAAGCTCTCACCGCATTCACGCGTGCTAGTGCAGAGGCATTGTTGCTGGCTAACTCCAATTCTGCCAGCATGAGTTCATTCTCTTGCCATGAAATATAATCGATTGGCGCTGCGAGATCACCGTATTTGGTTTGCAGATAATAGATGGTAACCCCGTCCGCGCCCAAGAGTTCAACAAAGGAAATACGAGCCGCTTCATTCGGATCGGCTATGACGTAGTCATTGAAACGCGGATCAAGAACATACTGGCTTCTTCCCAAACCAGCTTGCTGCCAAACATAGTTGGTGTTTTCTGCGCTGTACAAGGCTTGGAAAGGTTCGTCGCCATCTACCATGCCATTTTGCGCAGCGGTGAGCGCAGCCGAGGCATTGCCAGCATAAAGATGAACCCTGGCGATGAGCGAGTTCACCACTCTAGTCTCATAGGGGCTTCCAGCATAGGTTACAGCCGCTTGAAACTTTTCAAGAGCCAAATTGTACATGTCAGCAGATGGAATGAATGGACCGTTGTCGATGACCCCGCCGCCTTCAGTCGGGTTCAATCCGAAATAGCTGGCGTACATACGACGCGCAATCCCTCCAAATAAATTACCGACAAAGCGTGCCTCTCTTTCTACTTCGGCATCGGTAAAGGTGCCGATTTCATCTACGCGACGGAGGAGATCGTCGGCAAAAAATCTCAATTCACCAAGATCGTGGAACATACCATCGACTGAGGTGTTGTTTAGGAGAATATCGCCGTCATCTACTTCCTTAAAAGTCGGAAAGGTTGCCTGCGGAACATTGGAATCAAAGAAAAAGGCATCGGACAACCCATCGGCTAAGACGACCACATCATCATGAGTGGTTGCAAACCTGACTTTAACCCCCAGCGATAAGAACGGTATCTGCGCCTCATCGTTGAGCAGGTCGTCTTGGACTTGATCGATAAGCGGATCGACCTCGTCCACGAAATCGCTGCATGCGCTCCATATCATCATCAACGACAACATGAAGGCAATTAGAATTGACTGTTTTCTCATGTTTGTCTCCTTAAAGGGTTATTTGTTTAAGCCGTTTTTTTCAATTCTGCCATTGCTTAAAATACTCTTGAGGTTTATGGGATCGAGCAACCTCGCGATTGAACTTGAAGGAGATTGCCTCACTCCCAAGACCTTCGGGGCTTCGCTAAAAAGAGCCCGCAATGACGTTCTTTATAACGAGAACCTAAAGGACAAATTATAGGTTCTTGGGTGCTGTAAGGTTAAGAAATCATGACCGCGGCGTGCATTGCGCGCCCCGATAAAATTGATTTCCGGATCCGGACCGTTGTACTTTGTTGTCGTCCACACGTTGGTCGCTGAAAATGCAATGACCAGGTCACTCAGGACGTTTCGGGCGCCTACCAATTTTGGCAACAGGTCCCTCAAGCTGTAACTGACACTGATTTCGCGCAGCTTGAGGTAATCGGCATCTTTGACATAGTTGGAATCCCAGCGCCAATCCATCAGAGCGAATTCTCTTGCGGCTGCCTTGTATTCAGGCGTTCCTGGGGTGAGTTCTGCGACTCCTTCCACCGGTGAGGAGAAGCCAGCTACGCCAGTGCCGGCAACGCCAAGCTGTGTCGCCAATTCGTTGAATCTAGGTTTGTTACCGAAGCGGGCAGCAAACAAGTCGGTAAAATTCCACACCTTCAGGCCGGTGGCCCAATCGGCTAAGGCGTACAAGTTTAGATTCTTCAATAATCGAACATTGAGTGAAAACGATCCGGTATAATTTGGAACCGGGTTGCCAAAAGAAACACGATTCTCAAGCGCGTCCGCAGGCGCGTCCGGACCCGCGTAGGTGCCATCATCGTTGAACAAGGCGCCGTTCACCGGAATCATAAAAAATTCATGTTTTGGCAGACCTTCTTTGATCACGTTGACTTCCCAGCCGTCAAAAATCGGTTGGGCACCGCCAAGGTCTTGCACTTCGTTATCCTGAAAGTTATTGATCAACGTTAAATCAAGGCCAAAATTTCGGGTTCTGATCGGTGAGCCCTGAACTAAACTTTCAATACCCCAACCTTGTGTTTCACCAATGTTAATAGGCACAGCGCTCGCAGTTTTTCCGGTTGAAGGGGAGTTTCTAAATTCAATGATGGAATTTTTTGCGTTGAACTTATAGTAGGTGAATTCCACCGCGTAATTGTTCATGAACTCGGTATCGAGTCCGATTTCAATCTCTTTGACCCTTTCCGGCTCGATTGTCTCATTGCCGATTTGACCCACCACACCACCGGCGCCAAAACCACCGGCTTCAGCTTCCCATAGCAGAGGAATACCATCTCTTAATTCAGGCAAAATGCCGGTTTCACCGTAGGCAACCCGTGCCTTCATAAGGCCGAAGAAAGTTGGGAACCAGTCATATTTATCCATTCGGATGGCAAAACTGGCTTTCGGGTAGTTGATGCTTGGCGCCTCTTTGCCAACTACGCTGGCAAAATCGCGACGCAGCCCAAAGGTAAGGAAATATTGGTCCATGTAAGAAATGTTGGCTTCACCGAATATGCCGGTTTCCCGACGATGGCTGAAATTTTCTTCAAGTTGATCAAATTCCGCACCCGCGTCAATCGTTGTGATCAATTCAGTAAGAAAACCAAATCTTCCCTGAGTCTGGGAATTGAATCGTCTGTCGAAGATTTGCGTTCCTACCACGGCTGAAACGTTCAAATCAGACATCGGATTAAAGGTATAGCGCACATCCGCACTATAGGTATAAAGGGTAGTTTTGCGGTTATAGATCCGCCGAAATCCGGCATCATGCTGTGCCACACCATAATCTTGGTTGACCGGATAATTTCGATCTCGCCGCAAGTCGTGTTCATCAATGCCCAAAGTCATTCTGCCCGTGAATCCCTTGATGGGTGCCCACTCAGCTTGCAAGGAACCAATGAAACGGTTTGATTTTGCTTGATCGAAGACCGCATCGATGGCCTCACGCGGCGTCCAAACGTATAATGGAAGGCCTCCGCCCCCAAGCAGAGTGTTGCCGAGGTATCCGAAAATGTTGTTGTCGTTTTGCGGTTGACTAATGTTGTTGTATGTGTAACTGGCATTTACTCTGAAGGTTAATTGCTCGTTTGGTACCACGTCGATATTCGCGCGCAGGTTTTTTCTATTCATCGAATTGTTATTGGTGATACCGTCCTCGATGCGGCTGTCGAACGATGTAAAGTATCTTAAGATGTTGCTGCCACCGGCGGCGCTGATGCTGTTTTGGATGATGCTGCCTGTTCTAAAAATAGAATTGGCTTCCTCGAATGAGAAAAACTCATCTTCGGTGTAGTCGAAAGATTGAGTGTTCCAACCTCTTACGACTTTATAATTGATGCTAACTCCTTTGGTTGCCCCAGGGACTAATCTTCCCTTTTTGGTTGTAATCAAGACCACGCCATTGGCGCCATTGGTGCCGTAGGACGCAGCGGCAGCCGGGCCTTTTAGAATTTCGATATTTTCGATGTCTTCTGGGTTTAAATCGGCCAACAATCCAATTCCCTGCCCCCCTACACCGAGACCTACAATTTCAGCATTTTCCAATCGCACGCCGTCAATGTAGATAACAGGCTGCTCGTTGCCATTCAAGCCGCCGCCTGCACGGACAAGAAAACGGAAACCAGAACCAGCATTTCCCGAGGACGATTTTATGCTAACACCGGCAACTTTGCCGTTAATTAGCTGCTGAGTCGTTTGGTAAGTATTGGCTACCGTATAATTGCTCGCTGAAACTCGCGAAACCGCCACTTCTGCTACGGCTTTTGAGGTCCTCGAAGCAATACCTGTTACCACTACTTCTTCGCCCCGGAAAACATCCTCTCTCATCGAAAAATTAACGTTGGCAACCTCATTTACCACCACCTGCACATCGGCTTCCTCAGTATGATAGCCAATAAATGAAACGACTACGGCGTAGGAACCAGGTGGTACATTTTCAATAGTAAATGAACCGTCCGCTCCGGTTGCGGCACCCATGGTTGTGCCTTTCAGAAACACGTTTGCTCCGGGTAGAGCCTCGCCAGTTCTATCATCTATAATCTTACCAGAAATCGACCCAGTGGTCAGAGCAAAACTCGTACCTGATAAAATAAATAGACTGGCCATAAACAGTAGAATAAACAATAAATATTTGTTAGAAAACATATCTGTTACCTCCTTAAAATTATATGGAAAAAATTAACATTCTCTCCCTCTAAACTCTGAACAAAGATCAAAGTATAGGAGGTCCCCTATTATTTGCTAAGTGATTGTTCATGAGGTAAGCTCCTTTCGCTTTTAATAATTATGAAATTAATCCAAAAGCTAACCTTCTTGCCTAATGAAAAGTACATTGGTTATTAATGAGTTCTATTACACATTTCAAAAAAAAGTTAGCTTTTTGCCCAATTAATATGACTTTATAAATGGGTCAAATTTTGTGCCATATATTAACCCATGTAGTTTATGTCAAATAGAAATAAAGAGTAAGGTAACATAAAGTTCAAAATTTATTAACCTGTTTGTGCAAATATTTGCATTAATTAAGGGCACAATTTTGCACAAGGCGCCTGCCGGCTTGTAACGCAACACGTCCTCGTTTGCCATGCGGCCCACCAAGGCGGCAAAGTCGGCTGATGTAAGCAGTTCAATCGAGACCAGTTGAGTTACACTAACAGGTCGCCCTCCGAAGAAATGCTGGGCATTCGTTTCCGAAATCTCAAGCACCCCCCACATGCACCTGTCGGGATTGTGACGGCTTCTAAGAAACGCTCAATCGGTAGTCCAGGCTTTAGGCGCCTGCAGCCTTGTAACGCAACACGTCCTCGTTTGCCATGCGGCCCACCAAGGCGGCAAAGTCG
>JBHIAW010000188.1:0-5513 GCA_046758765.1 bacterium | reverse complement strand
ATAACGAAAGAGAAGAAGCAGAAGAAATACTCCAGCTTCTTGTCGCAGGTAAGGCCAAAAAAGCCATTCGTGTGCTCAAACATGAAATCGAGCTACATCCCGAAAACCCTATTTACTATAATTACCTGTCAAATGCCTATGCTATGGCGGATGATCTTTCTGCGGCCAATGAGGTGATTGTGGAATGTTATAAAAAATTTCCACATTATTTATTCGGGAGAATTAATTACGCTCAATATTTGCTTGACAACAACCGTATCGATGAAATTCCGGACGTCTTTGATAATCAATTTGAACTGCAAGCCATCTATCCGGAAAGAACGGAATTCCATGTTTACTTAGTGCTAAAATTTACATAGATTCCTACGGAATGACAGAGCAGCCGGAATAGTTACAACCTTTCTCTTAATCTCTGCTGTCTAAGCGGACTCTGCGTTGAATATTCAGTGACCTTCGGAGTTTAAATTTTTCAACGCCTGCTCAAAATCTTCGATAATCTCCTCGGTAGCTTCAATTCCCACGGACACCCGAATTAAGCTGTCTGTAATCCCTAATCGTTCTCGGTCTTGCGGAGACATACCGGAATGAGAAGTTGTAGCGGGTCTGGTGATCAGTGTTTCAATGCCACCAAGACTTGGGGCTATGATAGGCAACTTGGCATTTTGGATAAACCGCTCTGCCGCTTCCAAGCCGCCTTTCAATTCGAAACTCAGCATCCCACTAAAGCCATCAAATAACTCGCGCGCCCGCTGATGTCGAGGATGACTTTCTAAGCCGGGATAATTGACTCTCTCTACTTGTGGGTACTGCTCTAAGAATTCTGCAATTTTGAGCGCACTCTCATTCTGATATTTCATCCGCACCGCCAGCGTTTTCATGCCGCGGTGGAGCAGGAAACAGGCATGGGGGTCCAGCGAGCCGCCGAGGTGGTTGAGCTTGTGGGTAATCTTCTCAATTAACTCGGCCTGACCAATGACCGCACCCGCCACAATATCCGAATGGCCGTTAAGATACTTGGTGCAACTATGCAGCGACAGATCAAAACCCCATTCCGCCGGCCTGAAATTTACCGGGCTGGCAAAGGTATTATCGATGAGCGAGACCAGCCCATGTTCATTAGCAAATTCAATCACCGCTTTTAAATCACCAACTTGCAGCAGCGGATTGGTCATGGTTTCAACATAGATGGCTTTGGTGTTGGGACGCAATTTTGCCTTCCAGGAATTCGGATCGTCGCCATCAATGAAATCGAACGAGATGCCGAAGGCGGAAAAATCTTTAGTGAGAAAATCATGGGTGCCACCGTAAAGACAATCCTGTGCCAATAAATGGTCTCCAGTTGATAGCACAGTTAACAGGGCGGATGAAATGGCTGCCATACCGCTGGCCGTCACCAGCGCCGCCTCCGCGTTCTCCAGTGCTGCCAGCTTTTGATGCAAAGCCACATGATTCGGTGTGTTGTTCAGACGAATGTACTTGAGGTCATGATAGCTTGATTCGCCCGCATATTCAAACATAGCGGATTGAAAAATTGGCATGCTCACCGCCCCGTAAATACGCGGTTCTGGCTCGCCCGCGTGGATGAGTTTGGTTTCGATCTGTTTGAAGTCTTGGGACATAATCGGGTTCTCCTTTATTGTTTGAACAAGCTTGTTTGATCTTAATGAGTCCTATAGAAAATAAATTCTGCGGTAAGGTAACAATAAAGGTTGTTTCTTTCAAGGATAATATTTACTTAAATATTACCATGTTATGTGTTCCAGTTTGAAAAGGACTAAATGTTATCTAACGAGTGAATGGGTTGCGCTACTTTTAATCACTTATCCAGCGGACTCCGAACTCCCATCCCACCACGATTAAGTACATGGGTATAAATCATAGTGGTACGGACGTCTTTGTGACCTAACAGTTCCTGATTTGGTCAATTAATTTTAGGCCAGCCATGGTCATTTCTCCTTTTTTAGTTGCATCTTAGAATATTGTTTTTTATATTTTATTAAGAAACGGTAAAGCCTTCTCCCCTGTACTGAATTTGGAATCGTAGCAAAACCTAAGCAAGAAATCTCTTCGGAAGGGTGACTTAATAGACACCAATCTAATGAATTAAAATTTAAAAGTCAAGAATTTTTTTGTCATTTCGTTTGTTAATCGAAAATTTTAGTCAGACCACTCGGATTTAGGGAGGATAAAGTTGGGTGGTGTCATATTCTTGGAAGTGCCCTACAAAGACAAAGAAGAAGTCAAGTCGTCGGGCGCTCGTTGGAATGCTCATAAGAAAAGGTGGTATATTCGGCCTGGTCTTAGTATTGCTCCTTTCAAAAAATGGCTACCGAAAACAGAAGATGACTGCCATTTAAGAGCACGTGCCCCTATTTACTTGGTCGAGACCTCGGAGATTTGTTGGGTATGCGATCGGGTTACACCCGTCATAACATTAGCCTCACACGGCATCGAAGACAAAACAAAAGACTGGTCACTCAATGAGTTTTGCACTTTCGAATACATCCAATTTATCCCTCCAAAGTTAGAAAAATTCTTGCGCAAACGATTCCCCAACTATTTTAAGGACTTTTCCAAGACTACAAATTCTTATTACTACATGAATCATTGCTCCTGTGGTGTAATTTTGGGGGACTTTTATTTGCACAGTGAACCAGGTGCCGCATTTTGCCCGGTGACTGAGGAAGCTTGTCAATGTATTTTTCTTACGGAACTCAAGCATGAGGGTGATATGCCTGTTTTGGCCAGTTATGCTGTAAGCTCCAATGATTTGATCTTTCATCATGCAAACCGTAAACCGTTATCGCACTTAATAAATCATAAAGTTAATCACACATAATTAAGAAAGTAAATCAGAAAAATAACTGGGAGTTCATAAAGATAATTAGGGCTTCTCCAAGCTTGTTTGAATTCTCGACCATTGGATAACAGAATTTCAGTTTATCATTGCGCATTTGAAGTATAAATAGTTTCGGAGCTAGACAGCAAAATCGCTATCTAATTTCATATTACATGCGTAACATCTGGGGTTATATGGCCGAAATGGTGTAATAAAATACCGCTTTTCAGAAGTCTAAACCTTCAAAAGTCGTGTTATAACACCGCTTTTGGGAAGTTCAATTATATGTTAGGCATAATTACTGATTCACAATAAAGGCACTCGGATACGTGAAATCGACTAAAGATCAGATGAATAGAACACTTGCCTGCTATTTTGAAATGATAGATGACTTTTTCGGAAGCATAAAGCACTATCTCGGCAAGGATGAAGAAAGCCACATCGATCTGGGGCAGAAAATGGCAAGCTACCCACTAATTTCAGATTTGATCATTGATGCCATTGACGAAATAGATATTGAAATCAATAAATTTTGGCAGCAAAACGCAAAATTGGTTGCAGATTATACTAAGAATCGCAGCACTCTAAAATGTCTATACTCTGGGAGCATTACGCCTTACATATTGGAGAGCTTTGTCAAGAGAAGCGCCTTGTATATCGATACCATCATTCTCCCTGACCCTTTGTTTAATCTTGCTGTTCTACAGAAACGCTTTGTTTCAAATAAGAAATACTATCTTAACAAGCTTATTACCCACGTTTTTAACATATGGAAACTCAAAGACTTAATTCTTGCGGATACTGATGAAAAGATTCTTATAATCTTGCCAACTAGTTTGCAAACCATTGATCCTAAAGAAAAAAAGAAGCTGTTGAGAGTTGCGAGTCAGAAGTTTATTGAATATATCAATGAACTGTTTGGACATAACCTCGACAAACAAAGCAGAGTCGACGACTTTCTTAAGACATTTAGTAATACGAAAGATATATACAATGCTATAAAATCTCCGGCTCTGCTGCCAAATGAATTCAGGGAGTTCAAGAGTTTTGATGCAGGAATGAGAGATTTTATTTCCACCAGCGAATACACTTCGCTAAAGGATGACACCGTAGGAGGCAATTTAGGCCTTTATCTAAATTCACAGTTCATTCGTGTCCAAGAGCATAAGTTTTTTTGTCAGAAATTGATCGCTGGACCCATTTATGATCACGAATTGGCTTGGTTTTTTTTCAATTACGAGATGGGTGGATTGGACATGGACGCTGCCATCGCGAACGCACTTCAAAAAGAACATTTTAGTTGGGTCAGTAAAGTTCCCATTCATGCGTTAAAGATTCTTCGTGAAGAAAATGAGCTGGATTACATGCGAAGTGTACTTAGAACTGGTATAACAGATTTAAAAGCTAAACATGATCAGGATCTTTCCACTATTTGCAGTCAGATCGAAAAAAACTTTACAGAAGCGTTTCAAAAGCAGGACTCTGAACTAAAACAGCTTAGAGAAAAAGTCGAAAAAATCACCAGAAAAGAGATTCCAATTACCACTGGTGGCTTCTTGGCTGGTTTCATCCCTTACGTTGGGAATGTCGTCTCGCTTCTTTCCGCCGGACGAGACATGAAACAGCATTTACAGGAAAAAGAGATAACAGAGGAAATTATTCAGGATAAAGAGACGAACTTGATCAATTTGCTTATGAAGTCATATGAAAACTAGGTCAATCGAATTTGATTTCTTTGGCGATGGGATGCGTATTTTTCTTGATTATGTTTGCCGTCAAGCAAAGAAGAACTCGGACTATAAGCCGCATCCCTTAATCAGAGCTATGGAATGTGCCCTAGAGGGTACTAAAGATCTTAACGAAGGTGAATGTACAGCAGGTTTTTCGGGAGATGGGACAGACAAAAGAATCTATAACCCTTATATAGTAGTGCTTGAGAAGAAAAATGACGGTATTGAGGTCAAAGAAATTCGGGACCTGCAGGTAGATAAAGAACTGCCGCTTGATATAATGATAACTATTTTTCGATTGCAGATTCACCTTGATCGTATTGAAGGTGAGTTTGTCAATCCAGAGCAAATGGTTAATGCTTTAAATTCCGTAATACCTGGAGATAAGTTCTGGGCACTTGGTGATCGATGGATGGAAGCTCGCGACAAGTTTAGAGAACTTCTTAAAGAAGGCAAGATCCACATACCCCCCGACCCCGAGTTGGCTAAAGAGCTAACAAGCATAAAATATGATACACCTTGGGAGGAATATCCTAATCGTGTCAGGTGCTTAATCGGAAGTTCAATTGCACCGTCTGCCGACAAAGAGCCAGGCACAGTCGTTATTACATCTCCTGTAGATTCAAAGATCGAGAAAGCCAAAGTATTTGAATCAGCAATGGAGTTCCTGATAGGGAGAATGGCAGATCATTTTAAAGCAAAAAAGTAAAATGGAAGTGCCTAACATCAACTCCACCCGACGCCGGGGGCGTTGCTCTCTTGAACGGTTTCGCTGCAGTTCGAAATTAAGTTTAATCTCAAAATTCCGAGCACATTCGTCCGGCGCGGGTGAGTTTCGTGTTAGGTGTCTAGTGCTGGAAAATACAGTATTAAGAATGAAATCATATCCCAAATACGTCATACTTTGGGCAGTGGCGGTAGTACTTCTCATGGCAGTCATAATC
>JBHIAW010000187.1:0-5513 GCA_046758765.1 bacterium | reverse complement strand
CTTTTCTCGCTTTCAAAATCTGAAAATGCCCAGTAACCCAGGATGATCAGGTTTATTGGTGAAATGATCGACAGTATCCCATAAAGAATGGGATTCTTAGCATGCTTGGCGGCTATTTTGCCGAAGCATACCGCGACATAGACCAATACAATCGCGATCACGCCCAATCCTAAAATATCCATTTTTGGCACCTCCTTTCACACAGAGGCCGCTGGTCCGACCCCGAATTGTGATATGTTATTCCTTTAATCTATTCTAGTACCGTGTATCAAAAGTTGTATATCCAATTTTAGCAATTCAATATCTCATGCACATTTTTTAAAAGAGGTGTTTTTATCTAAATTATGTCCAAGCAAATCAATTAACTCATTTAGTAGTTTTTTTACAATTTACTCGTTATTGATTATTTGCTCTAAAAAGTTTGCATTTCTAACAATTACATCCAATAATAATTCCCAATCATCTATTTTTACCTTAAACCAATAATTTTGAATCATGTTCATAAGCAATAGCAACTGTTTCCTTTCACTCAATTCATTAACGGAGGTAAAATTCCCCTTTTGCAGGCACTTACCCTTCAATATGCCAAACCATATCTCAATCATCTTAAGCCAGGAACCATGAAATGGTAGGAAATGAATAACGATGCGTTTATCTGGTAATTGAAGCCAGTGCCGCCTTTCTTCGCCGGTCTTTAGAGGATAATATGAAATCTTACACAAATCTGCAACCAACCGACACAACAAATCGTGAAAATGAGTATTATAGTTATCGAAGATATAATGTAATTGAACATCAGCCGGTTGTCTTTGAACCTGCTCTCTAAAAACATCGATCAAGGTTGCTGTTTTATGGTTTGATGTGCATCTTCCGAATATTTCACCTGTTTGCGGACGTAAAAAAGCCATAAGGGTTGTCGTGCCATGTCGCCTATATTCAAATTCTCGATAACCGAATCTATTTCCCATAGGTGGCAAATCAGGGGCTAAACGCTCGAGAGCCTGGAGACCTGTACATTCATCAAAACAAAAAAGATGTTGCGGCGGATGGATGTAGAGAGCAATAATATGTTCCATCTTCGGGAAAAAATCAGGATCAGTGATATGCAAGAAGTATTTCCAGCGATGTGGGTGTAAAGCATGTTTGTTGAGAATACGATGAATAGTGGAATGACTCATGGAACAGCCGATTATTTCAGGATGCTCTTTTAAATATTGCGCGGCCCATCTCAAAGACCATGATGAACAGCCCGGCAACGGAGAAGTTTGACAATAAAACGATATCGTTTTTATCATCTCAGCTTCTTTGAAAATTGCAGGACGTCCATTACGTGGTCTGTCTGCCAGATCTCCGTTTGATGATATCCTTTTAATCCACCTGTTAACCGTGGCTTGGTGGTTGCCTGAATACCACGAACAAATAGCTGGGGTCACTCCGGATCGACTCAATTTGTAAATTCGAGACCTTTGCATAAGGCGATATTCCTTAGATTCATTCCTATTCAAATTAAAACCAGAAAGCCCCGTATTGGCAGGAAATTGAATGCCGGAACTCAATATGATTTCTCTGAGTTTTTTTTAAAGCCCTGCAACAGAGCCGGAAGTGAGCGCTTAATTCGATTCAACCCTAATTTGTTGATGTGATAACGAATCGTGCGGGCTGATAAATTTATATCGCAACGTTCTTGCAACTCTGATACCAATCGCTCTCCTGATGTTGTTCCACGAGTAACAACATCAAAAACAAATTGTTGAATCAATTCAGACTTGACCTCGTGACTAAATCGATATTCAAGCTGCTGCCCCTGCCGTTTATCCAGTATTGAATAGACATCATCTTTGTGAAGCTTTTTGCTCAGTTGCTGTATATGATTTTTGCTAAGACCGAGAACCGCTGCAACTTCTTCTGAAGTGAGTAATTTGTTATTTAGCAGCGTAAGAAGTACAACCCGGCTTTGAATATTATTGTTACGAGGAATTTTCATTCGCTGATTATTTCTACCTATTTCAACAACAATATGATCGTCATTAACATTTAAAACTGATTGGTCCGGCTTCTCTTCCTGTAATGGTAAAAATGATGACGACTTTTGGCGGCGATCTTCTAATGCCGGCAGACCTTCTCGAAAAATCCTCTTCAATAACGATTTAACTGTATCAACAGGTATGTTTAAGCATTTAGCAATGAAACTCCTGTTTACACCAAGCAAGAAAAGTGAAAAACAGACTATCCTGTTTACGACCGCCTGTCCCAAAATACTATATGCTTGCTCAACACGCTCTTGTGATAGCTTTTCAGAAAAACGGATATCATGGCAATTTAGCATTTGACATTCCCTCCTACATATCACCCATTATTATTAATATGACTCGTTCTATTATAGTATATATAACCATAATATAGTAAATATGTGGGTGATATACAAGAACATTCTCATTATTTTACATTGCCATTATCCTTTGCTTAATTTTTGAAACAGGGTACTAGGAGGAAAACGAAACAGCGCAATGTGGCAGGTGCGCTGCTCGTTATTCGTTCTTTGCATTTTTGTATTTTTGTCAGTCCGGCATGTCGTACAGAACTCGCTTCATGCTTTGCCGGTACTGCTGAAAAGCACTCCTGCCCTCGTTAGTAATGTTTATCAAGGTATGGGGCTTCTTGTTTAAAAATTCTTTCCTGATCTCAATATAGCCTGCAGCTTCCAGCTTGCTCATGTGAGAAGACAGATTGCCCTGAGTCAGCCCTGTCTGATTCATAAGAAAAAGGAAATCCGCGCTTTCAACCACATATAGATGAGCCATGATGAGAAATCGTGCTGGCTCGTGAATGATTCTGTCAACGTTTACAAAAGGCTGCTGATCTTTGCTGCTGGACTTAGACGTTGTCATTGGCTCCTCCATCCGATAGAGGTTCGCTCATCCGCACAGGATATTTCCGCAAGAAACGGGTCAACAAGACCAGTCCGATGAGCAGAATGGCACTCCCGGTTATTAATGATAGTATAGTACCAACTGGATTACCATACAACTCCCAAAGGACCATAATCATTGCAAATAACAAGCCGTAAATAAATAATCGGCCAGAATGCATCAAATGTGCTATCAAACCTGACATTAATGTAAGCCCAATTCCTTGAAGAGCTGCGCGGATACCTTTTGTTGCATAAAATTCTTTTGATACAACAATAAAAAGGATCATAAATGAAATGAAAGCTGCAATAGCTACTACCATGTACCTCATATCTAACTTCGCTTTACGTGCTGGTTTGAATTTGACATAACCCAATCGCGGAATGGTAATAAATTTTTTACCGAGAAGTCCTATTAGCACCGATGACAAAGCAATTAAGGAGAACCATACATTATCGGTGATGGCTCTCATTCCCATAGTCAATATCCATATACCTATGAAAATATCCCAAAGACCATCTTCGAAATAAGATGTCCAAACTTTTCGTTCGAGCTCTTTTAAATTGATTTTTTGCGTCATGCTAACCTCCATTCACAAATTAGTTTGCAGTTCTATTTAGTTTGTACTACAAACTATTTTACGATAAAATAACAAGAAGTTTCAAAATGTCAAGACTTTTTTGCAAACGGTTTAATTTATTAATTGACTCACCCAACAAAAAACTATCCCTCAGAAATAATATAAACCACTTCACACATCTACATAATTGTGAACCCCCTCTCTTGATTACATCAGCCCATCACATCAAGAAATAGATTGAATTAAAATATATCTTGACAAATCCTACACAAGCTGTTAAATTTAATTCAAATGATTAGGAAATCAAGTATGCAATCAAATTCAGAAGTTGAAGTAAAAGTCCAGGAATTAAGCAAAACACTTAACGAACTACAAGCACTGAACCGGTTAGCCATGGCCATCTCTTCAACCATGGACTTGGACGCCATCATCAACAATATCCTCAAAGAAGCGATTAACCTCACCAAAGCGAGCCAAGGGTCCATTTTACTTACGAAAGATGAATTGGCAGACAAATTTACTACCTTAATTCGAGTAGGCACCAAAAAAGAAAAGGAGTTAGTCCACAAGATTTGCATGAACATTGCAGGCTGGATTCTAAGTAATCAGGAGCCTCTCTTGCTAAATAATATCTTGGACGATGCGCGTTTTAAAGGTCTCGCACTATTGGGTTATCCTATTCAATCAGTCTTAGGAATTCCCATACAGGTGCGGGGTAAGATAGTTGGAATTATAATTTTACACAACAACAAAGGAGAAAAAAAATTTGCAGAAAATGATCTACGGTTATTAAACATCATTGCTTCCCAATCGGCCCAGGTATTAGAGAATGCGAGTGTTCACCACAAAATAAAAGAAGAAAACCTTTACTTAAAAAAAGAAATTGCCAGGAAATATCAATTTGAAGAAATCATTGGACGCGCTCCGGCCATGGAACAGATATTCAAACTTATGGAAAAAGTCATTCCAACCGATGTGAGAGTTCTCATAGAAGGGGAAAGCGGTACGGGTAAGGAATTGATTGCCAGGGCCATTCACTACAACGGACCAAGAAAAAACAAACGCTTTTTGGCCATTGATTGTGGAGCTTTGCCGGAAAATCTCTTAGAAAGTGAACTGTTCGGACACGTGAAGGGCGCGTTCACAGGTGCAACAGAAAGCAAGAAGGGACTATTTCAAGCTGCCGATGGCGGGACCCTGTTTCTCGATGAAATCGACAACACCAGTCCAGCTTTGCAGACTAAATTACTGCGAGCCATTCAGGAAGGCGAGATTCGCCCGGTAGGCGGAACCAATGCCATCAAAGTGGATGTCCGCATTCTCTGCGCTACCAGTCAAGATTTGTCTCAATCGGTGAGGAACGGCACGTTTAGAGAAGAGCTGCTTTTCCGGCTTAAAGTTGTGACATTGAAGCTGCCTCCGCTTCGAGAACGAAAAGAAGATATCCCGATTTTAGCCTCCCACTTCTTGAAGAAATTTTCCCAAGCACACAAAAAGTCTTTACAAACCTTTTCAAAGGAGGCATCTCATCTTTTGGGTCTTTACAAATGGCGCGGCAATGTCCGTGAATTAGAACATGCCATCGAACGGTGCGTGGTATTAGCCGAACCCGAAAGAAAATCCGTGGATGTCGATCTGCTGCCAGATGAAATTGTAGCAGCGACTTCAAGAATTGAACTGCCTATTGATGTCAACAATATAAATCTTGCCAGTGCTGTGGAACATTTAGAACGTAAACTCGTTGTAGAAGCATTAAGAAAGTTCAAAGGTAATCGAACCAAAGCGGCTGAAAGCTTAGGCCTCAGTCGCCGGGGCCTTCTCAATAAGATTGAGCGGTATGGCTTAGAGACTTAAAGATTGTAAACATCTTTTAAACTCCTTCTGTAAAATCCGCTTGACACTCAAATATTTAGTTTGAAGCCGAAGGTTACCGATTTAAAGCCCAAATTGTAACTATTCAGGCTGCCCTGTCATTCCGTAGGAATCTTTGTAAATTTTGGCACTAAGTAAACAAGGTTTGTTCG
>JBHIAW010000186.1:0-5545 GCA_046758765.1 bacterium | reverse complement strand
TTCTCGATTCATCGACACTTAGGAAGATTTTGGAACGAGAAGATTTACCAAAACGAGCTTGCTTATCGTTAATGAAGCTTTTCATAATAGTTTTGCCCAAAATCGTTTTGCTTTTTTTGGCGACACCTGAATAGTTACGTTTTTTTAAAAAGAGCAGTGATTATTAGTAGCCCCCTACCTTTTTGCTCCTGCGTCATTCATGGACTCTTCAATGGAATCAGGAAATGTTCTCCAAAGGGCGAAGTAAAATTCAATCCGATTCTTCGGTACGTTTCTGCGGGAATGCCAATATCCGCCAGAAATAGCTTCCCGGTTCTTTGGAGTAGAAGCCCTGTTTTGGGCAGTGCCAAGGACAGCGTCCATTGCGGTTCGATAAATTCCCCTGGAGTTTCTCCGGTGGTTGAATCCACACCCGAAGGAACATCCAGAGACAGGATTGGTGCTGTCGATTCATTTGCCCATTGGATGAGTTCTGCTGCCTTGCCTCGTGGAGCAGTTTTCAAACCATAGCCAATTATCGCATCCAAAATGAGATCTACCGTGCTGTTTTTTAAGCCCGCTAATTTGACTTCTTGACCGGTGGTGTATTGGAAAATTGAACGTTGAAAAGCAGGGACTTCACCGAGTTTATCAGCGGATGTAAAACATAGTCGGATGCTCACATTACGATTGGCAAGGTGTCGGCCGGCACATATTCCGCCCCCACCATTGCCTCCGCTTCCGGCAAGAATGATTACCTTGGCCTTTTCCCAATCTTTACCAAGAAATTCGATAGTCAACTGAGCAAAATTGCGCCCGGCATTCTCCATCATTTGATAAAGATTTGGTCCGGTTTCTTCCATGGCTATGCGATCTATTTCTCGCATCTGCGCGGTAGTCACGGCAGGAACTTCGATGCCAGACTCGGTAAAGAAGCGAAGTTTGATTGCACCCTTTAGAATGATTTCAAATTTTAAAATTTTCTTTAATTAAATACGACTTCCCCTTTTTTGTTCACCAGACTTACCGGACCAGAACTAATCACTTCGGGCTGTTTGCCAAAACTGAGGGTATCCATTGGACAAACCGTCACGCAAATCCCACAGCCAATGCACGAACTAGTTTTATTGTCCAGCACCTCTTGCTTCAAAGCATAGCTCATCACATCAATTCCGACCTGACAGTTGCGTGAGCATTCGTAGCAGGCAATGCACTTGTCATTTGCTACAATTTTAAATTTGCTCCATTTGAGCTTGGCAAATAATTTAGACTGCAACTGCATCAATTTAGCTAAAGGACACCAGTAGCGACACCAGACCTTGCCACCCAGAAACGGATACAAGGTTACGGGCACGATACCAACCATCCATAAATCAGCATAAATACGGTAGATGCCTACACCCCTGTCGGCCGTACGGTACAAAGCACCATAGATATCTTTACCCAATACTAACACGGTGACCACGACTGCAAATATGAGAACGGCCAGGCTCATCCACTCCCATTTTACAGAAGTCTTTCCTTTAGGGGCTAAGTGACGCCAACGATCACCAAAGGTTTCCGCCAAACCGCCGCAGCCACAGACCCATGAGCAATAGCGTTTCCCATGAAAGAGTACCAGAATTGGAATAATCACAAAAGTCAACAGCACACCCCAGACCACCCAAATCTGATGAGGATTGTAAAAAAAGGTGTAAAAGAACAGGGGCCAGGCATAAACAATGCCGTAGCTGCGCCAGGCTTGTTCAGCAAAGACCGGATCACTTGCCAATTTTTCACCAACCCACTGGTATTTGATCGCATATTGAAATAGAAATTCAGGGATAAGAAAGAAGAAAATCCATTGAAAGCTGAGCAGGCTTACGTAGCGCCAGATCTGGAATTTGTCCTTACGGTCCAGACCCCAGCGTTTGAGCGCTTGCAGTCCAAACATGGTCATTAACGTCGTATACAGTACGGTGTACCAAAATGACCAGGGGCGATTAAGAAATGAAAGGAGTTTGTAACCCCAATCTCGGTACGGCCAGAATTCTACTCCCTGACCCACTTTAGCACCATAAACCGTATACCACACAAAAAAAGATAAGCCTAACCAGGCGAAGCGGTCGCCTTTCAGTCCAAAACGGATCAACCCAGCAAGTCCAACCGCCCACAGTAGAAGACCGATCCAACTGGGGATAAAAGATAAATCAACCCCAGCAATGGAAGCCTGGCCACCAAAACCCACACCAAAAATCCAAAGTCCGATGAAGCCGAGGAATGTGAGCCCTAACGACCGCAGGATACTGCCTTCCCACTCGTTTTCCATTCTAAGTCCCAACGATTTGAGAAATTGCCGCGGCACATCGGCACCGATTAATACAAAAGCATGGTTATAGGGAATCTTACGAGTTTCGTCATGTCCACCGCGATCGATCTTCAATGTCGCTTCTTGTTCACCGAACTCGCTTACATGTGAGTTGAGGATTGGCTCTATTTTTTTAGCCGCAATCAGCTCATTCAGCTTTCTTTCATTACCTTTAAAAATCCGACTGAACTCACCCTTTCGGTAGGAAAGATAGACCTTGTTTTGCTCGCTCAAGGTGATCGCAGCTTCCACGGCGCTGTTGCCGCCGCCTACCACCAGGATGTCCTCATGTTTGTATTTTCGGGGTGAATAAAGACGGTGGTACACGTTTTCTCGATCTTCGCCAGGGACTTGGAGTTTGCGCGGGTTACCTCGCTGTCCTGTGGCTAACACTACACGTTTGCTTCGATATTCCCCTTTGGAAGTTTTAACATGGAAAATACCGTTTTTCTTCTCGCATCCTGTCACGCCTTCCATGGCATGCACGTTTAGTTGATTCTCATCAATTATCTGGTGCCAGCGCCTGGTCAAATCCTCCTTGGTGGCGCCATCGAGCCAAAGCTTCCCTTTCGGGGGCTGGTCATCTGGTTCAGCGTAGACCCATTTGCCTTCCGGGAAATTCTCAATGGTATTAGCAATCTTTTCCTTTTCAAGAACTAAGAATTTCATGCCGCGCTCACCGGCCTGTAAGGCGGCATTCAATCCGGCGGCCCCGGCACCAATAACAATCACATCATAAATATCCGCACCATTTCCACTAGTCGCATCAGGTAAAGTTGCTATGTGTTCAATTACATCATACCCTTGCTGCATGGCATATTTGATTACAGGCGCACCAGCCAGATCACCGATTATGTACAATCCAGCAATGTTGCTTTCATTATGCTTTCTCAGATACGGTCGCTCATTCTGACTGCTGCCAGAATGCAATATTTTCACAATCTGCTCTCTGAATTTATTTCCGTAAGAGAATATTTTTCCTAACATATCCAGCAAACCTCAACTTATTGTTTCGTGCTTTCTTGTAAACCGGCATTCAAGTTCATTAAATCTCCTGTGAAGCTCGGTGTTTCTACGTGGTTAGTTTTACTATCTTATGAAATTCGCTCTGCCTCTGATCTGAATAATGGTTTCAATTCGGAACCACAGTCTGCACAATGTTTAGCCGCCGGATGATTGGTATTGCCACACTTCGGGCAAGGCACGGGGGCATGAGTCGTAGGTACTTTCACCAATCCGGTGGGAACTTCGCCTTTATGAACTTTTGCTGGCCGGGTTAATACATACAAATAACCAAAAGCACTAAAGACAAAGCCGATGGAAAAATGCGGAATTGGCTTTAGGCCTTTTGACACCGCAGTGTACCCGCTTAATCCGCTGAAAATTAGTGCAACCAACACATACAAACCGAACAAGAACCAACCAAAACTTATTCCTCCTTGCGCCACGCCAACAGGAGCCTCTAAATTCTCTTGAAATAAGGCGCCTTTAGGCTGCAATTGTGCAAAGTACTTTTCTTGATATTGTAAAAACGAGTCCACCATGACGTATTTAAGTGGCACCCTTCTACCACGAATGATCAAAACCACATCGTCCTGCGTCAAAAGGACTCCGCAGAGAATGCAGCGTTCAGTAGATTTTGGCAGAACTTTGTGATATGGGTACTGCATCTCAGTCTCCTGAGCCTTTGCCGGAGAAATAGATAGACAGAGACTCAGGTTAACTGTGCAAACGATTAATGCGAAGAATAAACTTCTAAATTTACACATCTTTATCTCCAAATACCAAAACCAATTCTGTTTATTTCCCCTTTAAGACGCCATTAACAAAAAATATAGGTGCCCGTTTGAAGGGAACGTGCTTGTGAATTGAACTTCAAAACCTGCATTTGCGGCCTCGCCACGCTATGAAATGTAAACTATGTCTTGGTGAAATTTATTTCAGCTAAAGAAATATCGATGGCTATATCATGGCATGCGTATTATTTATGATAACAAAAAATATCAAAATGTCAAATAAAACGGACTTATTTTTAACTATTCACCCTGCTCTGTCATTCCGCAGGAATCTTTGCAAATTCAGGCACAAGGTGAGCGAGGTTCATCCGGACGCAGACTCAAACACGTAAACACTTTAACATTTGCTCACCCCTCATAGAGATGAGCCACAAACTCCCCGTAGCCATTGTACAGCAAAGTAGGAATCCGCTGGCCGGTGTCGATGACTCGCTCAGTGGCTTGGGACCAGCGTGGATGTGGCACGCTTGGATTTACGTTGGACCAAAAATCATATTCATTGGGTGTTACTGTGTTCCAAAAAGTAGGCGGTTGTTTACTCACAAATTCAATTTGAACAATCGACTTAATGCTTTTAAAGCCATATTTCCATGGCGTCACTAGACGAATTGGCGCGCCATGCTGATTTGGTAGAGCATGACCATAGATGCCCGTGACTAACATGGTTAATTCGTTGGAGGCTTCGGCCATGGTGAGCCCTTCAAAATAGGGCCAGGGATACCCTGAGTGGCTTTGTTGTCCCTCAGCCTGTTTGGGTCGAAAGAAAGATACCATCCTGATGAATTTAGCTTTGGAAGTGGGTTGTACCTCATCGATGAGCTTCTTAAGTGGGAAGCCAACCCAAGGCACCACCATAGACCAGGCCTCCACACAGCGAAAACGATAGACTCGCTCTTCCAGTGGAAACAGTTTGATTATGTCATCTAGGTCAAGAGTGCGTTTCTTATGAACATGACCGATTACTTCGATTTTCCAAGGGCGGTTTTCAAATTTCTCAGCAAGCCGCCACACTTTTCCCTTATCCGTGGTGAATTCATAAAAATTGTTGTAAGCTGCTGCAACCTCCTCCGTTGTTACAGGACGAGCAGCAGTGTATGTAGAATTGCGAGGCGCTGGATAAGGTGGCTTAGCTTTTGGGATAGTACGTCGAACTTCGATTAAGTCTGAATTTTGCGCCCCAGCTTCAGATGACTTTTCAAGACATCCGGATAAAAGACCCCAGGCCCCAAGACCCGATACCCCTAATGTTTCGAGAAATTTTCGTCGGTTCATATATACATCTTCTGGCGTAACGAACCGCTCTGGAATTTCCCATTCTTTATTTATTTTAATAGATGGCATGATCAGCCTCCTTAAATGTTGTAGCTCGTGTTTGAACGAAAACTAGCATTGCTCCAGGTTTTCCTCGATTCTAACTAAGTTG
>JBHIAW010000185.1:0-5596 GCA_046758765.1 bacterium | reverse complement strand
AAGCTTATCAAAGGCCTTCTCCATCCGCTCTATGAATTGCTGTCTTTGTTCTGGCGTCGGATCAAACCGCAAATTCCACAATGCTCGGTTGATGCCCGGTTCGCTCGAAACCGTAAACCGACTTCTATGTTTACCGGTGATGTCTGTGATTTCCATTAAAACATCTTTTTGGGGTTTAGATTTAAGGTAATAATTTATGAGCCCTCCACTGATAAGTTTTGCCCTGACAATATTTTCTCTCTTGGGGATGTAGGGTGGATTTTCTCCGGCAAAAAACATGTGCCCGCGCACGCCACCACGGGTAGCGTCCTCCCAGATCGTCATGGGCCGATTTTCAAAAATATGCGCTTTTGAATCAAGAATTTCATCGGTCAATTGCTGCAGCGGGGTGATGTCATCCAGAATCCAGAGGCTGCGTCCATGAGTTCCTGCTATGAGATCGCCATCGCGCGGGTGGATGACTAAATCGTGGAAGGCAACCGTTGGCATATTGTTCATGAAGCGGGTCCAGGTCTTGCCGCCATTCATCGAGACAAAACAAGCAAATTCCGAGCCAGCAAAAAGAAGATTCTTGTTCCTAAGGTCTTCCCGGACGACATACATACTTTGTCCGCTGGGAATATTATTGGTAATCTTAGTCCAAGTCTTGCCGTAGTCAGTTGACTTGAATATCCAGACGGCGAAATTATCACTACGGTGGCCATCGAAAGTCAGATAACAAGTGCCTTCTTCAAAATGAGAGGCTTCCACGCAGCTTACCCAGATGCCTTCAGGCACACCCGGGATGTTTTCACGAACGTTTGTCCAGGTCACACCGCCGTTGCGGGTAATCTGTACATTGCCGTCGTCGGTACCAACCCAGATCAATAAAGGATTCAGGGGTGATTCGGAAATGGTGGTGATTGAACAATGTGTTTCGGCACCAGTAGTGTCCGGGGTTAATCCACCGGTCCTCCTTTTCGTTTTGACTGAATCATTTGTGGATAAGTCCGGACTAATGATGTGCCAGTGATAACCTCCGTCATTTGATTTGAAAAGAAAATTGCCGCCTAAATACAGCGTTTGCGGATTGTGGGAAGACATGACGAGTGGAGCCCTCCAATTAAAACGGAACTGCTGCGGCAGTCTGTTTGTAGATGATTCCGTTTCTTCTGTAATATATTCATGATAATTGACAATGTTTTTGGGACTTGGGCGGGTAAACTCGACACGGCGGGTTTCGGCGTTGTATCTACGAAAGCTGCCATTTTCAGCCTCCGTATATACTTTCCGCCAATCGGTCGGATCGATCTGTACGAACATGCCGTCCCCCCAGTGCAGTTTCCACCAGCTATCGGTGAGGATTCCCCTGACGTCTTTGCTGAAACTTGGTCCGCCCCAGGTTCCGTTATCTTGTGTGCCTCCATATACATAATATGGATCGCGCATATCTACGCCGATGGCATAGAATTGGCCGATGGGCATGTTGTCAAAGAACACAAATGTTTGTCCGTGGTCGTGGGTGAGAGTTAACCCTTTATCTTTTCCGAGATAATAGCGGTCTTTGTTATTCGGATCGAGCCACATTGCGTGAAAATCAAGTCCGCCCTCAAATTCAAGTTCACCTCGACGAAATGTTTTACCGCCGTCTTCCGAGAGCCTGATTGTGGTCGTTAGAACGTAAACCCTTTTATCATCTAAGGGATTGATACGAATCTGGCTGTAATAAAAGGGCCGGTTGTTATAGCGGTTCATGAAGGTCCAGCTCTCGCCTCCGTCTTCTGACCGGTAGATGCCGGTGCCCAGCAGCGCCATGTTCTGATAATCCTCTTGATACATTTTGGGTTGAAAGCCATGTTCAATAATCGCCATTATGATTTTGGGGTTTTTCTTGTAGATGGCGAGCCCAATTCGACCCGTATCGCCTTCAGGCAGTCCCTTTGCTAATTTTATCCATGCCCTTCCGCCATCAGTGGTCTTAAATATTCCGCCATTGCGCCCGCCGCTGTCAAAGCGGTATGGCTTGCGGAGCCGCTGGTAAAACGCTACGTATAAGGTATTGGGATCGCTTGGGTCCATCACCAGATCAGTGGCGCCTGTTTTTCCATCATTCGGTAGGCCGTTAGTTAGCTTGGTCCAGGTAATGCCGCCGTCCGTGGTTTTGAATAAACCACGATCTCCGGAAAAACCCCAGAGATTCCCTACAGCCGCTACGTAAACAACATCTTTATCAGTCGGATGTGTGATTACACGAGCGATCTGATAGGTGCTTTTCAATCCCATGTTTTCAAAAGTCTTGCCACCATCGCTGGATTTGTATATCCCATCGCCCCAGGCAACACTATTCCTATTGTTCGCCTCACCAGTACCTACCCAGATTATGTTCGGGTTCTTCTGAAAAATCGCGATGTCGCCAATCGATGCACTGCCGTAATGATCAAAGATCGGCTCCCACGTGGTACCGGCATTAATCGATTTCCAGACGCCGCCCGAAGCAGAGGCAACAATGACGTGTCTAAAATCACTATCAAGCGCCTCAACATCAACAATACGTCCTGAAAAATTGGCAGGTCCGATGCAGCGCCACTTCATTTCTTTGAAAAGATTCTTGTCAATGTTTTGAGCAAATCCAGCATCTGTGACGAAAATGATACTTAAGACCGAGACCAATCCAACGACAGCAAGTTTGATTTTTTTCAGGTTAGACATGGTAATCCTCCCTCTGTTATGGAAGTGAGAAATATTAGTAACATGATAAACAAAGAGTAAAGGAATTATACACTGCTTACGATAACATAATTTAGAGTATTATCAATCAAATCTTTGTTTTTTTGCAACGAACTTTCATATATCACGGAGTGATAAATAGGGACTGATTCTACTTGCGGCTTCGCCGCGTTAGGATTTAAGTAATAGTCAGATGGAATAAATCTATCACTTTATTTTGTTTGTACCTTGTCTCTGTACCTCAATGAGTAGAAAATAAGACAAACGCCTTACGTTGTGAACTAAAACTAAGAAAGGAAAAATCATGCGCTTATTAACCATATTTACGATCCTATGTGCCATGGCACTGCTTGGCTGTTCGACTACCAGGGAAACCCACGCCAAAAAAACCCGTCATTCTCGTGACTACATTTCTTCTGAAGAAATTCAGAAGAGTACTGCTTCCAATGCCTACGACCTCATCAGAAACTTACGTCCACACTGGTTGTGGGGGCGTGGAGCAAAATCCATCCATTATGAAGAGGCCCCTTATCCGGTCATTTATGTCAACGAAAGTAGGGAGGGCGACATTAATTCTCTTTCAACGATTTCGACAGAGTATATCACGGAAATCCGATTCCTCAGCTCTGGCGATGCAACCATCAGATTTGGATTGAACCATGCCGGTGGAGCCATCTTGATTACAATTTAACAGTAATCCTCTCCATCGATGTTAAACTTCCATATCTGGGTTGCAAGTTTCGTGAAATTACCCCTCCAAAAGTGTTTGAACGAAAATTCGAACATTGATGTCATTCCGGTAATCTGTAAGCCGGAGTCACATCATTCCAGGCACGAGATTGCCGAGTAAGATATGCAGAAATAACAAGAAAAGGCTGTTTTCGTTCAAACACTAAATAACCATCCGATCCAGAATAGCCGCAAAATCAATTTAACAATTCAGCTATAACCATAACGATAGGCAAAACGATTATGGGCAAAACTATTTCAATAAACTATCAATGACGTTGATGATTTAATCAATTCTTAGCAACTTTATCTACCAAGATTAAGGACTTACGGTGCCTATATTGCCCAAAAGAGAGGTAAATCAACCATGTCATCAATTAGGTATTGTTCATTTCTTTTCTTGAATTTAATTGTTTTGCGCTAAATAGTTTTGCCTTTCGGATTCAATCTGAATAGTCACAAATCAATTACAACTTTTTAGGAAACAAAAAGCAAATTTATGCATGTAACAAGAAATGACGTTAGTGCGTTGCACTTATCTCATAAATAAATGTCCCAATCTATGAACTCAAATTAGGAAAAGACAAGCCATGCGTTTACTAACAGCCGTTACAATTTTATGTGCCCTGGGCTTACTTGCTTGTTCGACCACGAAGGAAAGCAAGTCTAAAAAAAGCCGGTACTCTCGTGACTACATTTATTCCGAAGAAATTCAGACTAGTACTGCCACCAACGCCTATCACCTAATCAAAAACTTGCGTCCACACTGGTTGTGGGGACGGGGAACAAAATCCATTCGTTATGAAGAGGCATCTTATCCGGTCATTTATGTGAACGAAAGCCGACACGGCGATATTGATTCTCTTTCAACGATCCCCATCACAAACATTAAAGAAATCCAGTTCCTCAACTCGGGCGATGCGACAAACAGATTTGGCATTGACCATGCGAGCGGAGCCATCTTGATTACCCTATTATAAAAAGATTTTCTAACGACCAATCATAAAAAAACCCTACTCCTCTTAGAGGAGCAGGGTTATCAAAAGCAGGTTTTTCCGTGTTACGGCACATTCGACAGGTACGAAGGATCGTTCGAGTCGTTCTCATTGCGGTGGTAGAGTCCCAAAAAACCCGGAAAGTTATTATTGGTATTTTTTTCATCATCCGGATACAGATACCGACGCGGAATTGGAAGATTATTTATTGTGGTCAACACCGGAAACCCGGTCCGCTTCCAATCGTTCCAGATCTGGGGATTAAGGAACAACGCTTTGTACTTCTCATTCATAATTGCCTCGAGCAGAGCGACGCCCGTCAGCCCGCTGTACCGGGGAAGGCTGGCTCCGCCGAGATAACTGGCCCAGCGATTTTCAATCCCAGCAAGGGTCGCGTTCAGCGTAGCAAGCGCAGCGCTCTCATCTCCAGCATTATACTGGCACTCGGCAATGATGAATTGATTCTCTTCCCAGGTTACCATGTCATAATCCCATCCTGAACCACCGACTGTACTCTCGTTCAGCCAGCTCACATCCTCATTCATTTCTCCATGCGCAGAACCAGAGTATTCACCACGACTGTCTAAACCGATGTAGAACTGGAGGCGTGGATCGTTGTCGGCCTTCAACATGTCCACAATATGTTTGGCAACTGCAATGTAGCCAACACGTTCGTTCTGAAACTGCCATAAAATGTTCTCCTCGCCAGCAGTAGTACTATGGTATGCTTGCCAGTTGTCATCCGTTGTACTGATTCCCTGTTGGGCTTCCTGGAGTGCCAGGGCATAGTTGCCGGGCCTAACCTCAGCCCAGTTCAGCAGAATCCGCGCCTTTAGCGTGTGTGCGGTCCTAATCCACTTATCTTTATCGCCGCCATAAGCGAAATCGAAACTGCCGTCAAAACTCGATTGCCCGGCATTCAAATCGGCAATAGCCTCGTCAATCAGTTGAAGTATAGCGTCGTGAATGTCAGACTGCGAATCGTAATGCGGATGCGGAAATTCTGTTGGATTTACCGCCTCCGAATACGGCATGGCACCCCAAACAAAGGCTGCCGAAGCAACCATAAGGGCTTCATGCATCTTGGTAATACCGGTAACAGTTCTCAGATTCTCGCTCGCAGCCCGTTCTTCAAGCTCATTCATGTCAATCAAGCCGCCTTCCTG
>JBHIAW010000184.1:0-5602 GCA_046758765.1 bacterium | reverse complement strand
AACGAACCTTGTTTACTTAGTGCTAAAATTTACAAAGATTCCTACGGAATGACAGAGCAGCCTGAATAGTTACGTTCTTTAGTAAAATAGCACAAATTTGCGATTCAGAAGATTCTCAAATTGAATGCAAATGCCACAGACACACGCCTTAAATTTTGAGTATTATCGTACAGAACACCGATCCTTTTGGGACCTTAAGTTCTTAAGGGAGGAATCGTTTATAAGGTATGAAAAATAATACAAGTTTGTCAAGAGAAAATGTAGCTTACAACAAAAAACCCCAGCCAAATGTGGCTGGGGTGTTGGCTAACAATATCAAGATTCTATCTTTGATACATTTGTCGCCTGTAACCCTTTAGGTCCTTGCTCCACTTCAAACTCAACCCGGTCGCCTTCATTTAGCGTTTTGTAGCCATCACCAACAATCGCTTTAAAATGAACGAATACATCGTCACCCTCTTCTCTGGAGATGAAGCCATAACCTTTAGAGTTGTTGAACCATTTTACAGTACCTGTTTCCATTGAATAAACCCTTACATTAAATTATTTCTTTCCGTACATCCAGATTCCAGCCTATTTCCCCCCAAAAAAATCACTTTGAATGCTTTCCCACTTTTGCCCCATTCGCCGCGATCGTCCTTTGTTTTGTGTGCACAGTCTCGCAACAAAGCTCAGCAGCCAAACACGTGAAAAGGCGTAAAAACGGTGTACTGTTAATTACGGCTGTCAATATAGCATATTATATTTAAAAAAGCAAGTACTTATCTACAATTTCGCAAAAAATTTTGTCAACCGTATGCGGTACTCAATTTAATATTAGGGACACACAGATACCCCGGCGATTTCATCGGCCCGGAATGACAACTGGCGGACTTTTTGGACAGCCCTAGGGCTACCATCTCAATTTGATCTTGGCCCGCCAGATTTTTGTCTAACATATCGCAGCCAGAGACTACCAGCCGCACACCCCACAATGTAATATGGAAAATCCCACCAGGTAAATGATGTGCCGATAACTGTACGTCCTAAGAAAGTTGAACGGATAAGCTGCAAAAATGGTGGATGCCACAATTGAAGAAATTCAAGAGCGCAGGTTACCAAAAAGACCCCACACGCTACCCAAAAAGGGGACAACTTGGGCCAGATTAAGATAATGAGCAAAATCCAGAACATTTCGTACAATAACCCACCGAGATGATCGTTAAACCACCAGGCTAAGGGTCCACGGTAAAACTTGCTGGCAAAACCCAGGGGGGTTATTACCAACAACGATACAAGAAGTGTAGTTCGATAATTGAGATGTACAGGGCTTTCGGATAGTGAACTGCTCATCTGTTTTGAATAACCGCTCTTTCAAAGATTCGAGAAACACGGAGGTAGAACCGTTTGAATCTAATCTACTGTTAGGATCACTTTACCAATACTTTTGCGACTTTGTAAATACTTCTGCGCATCCGCGGCCAGTTGAAAAGGGAAAGTCTTACCGATCACGGGTCTTATCTTTCCTTCGTTGGCCCATTTCAAAAGCAGATCAAAAGGCTCACGAAATTCTTCAACATAACCAAACAAATATGCTAAATGAAAGGCCGCTACGGTCTTGTTGTCTGGCATCATTTTGAATGGGTTAAATCGAGGCATGGTAAGGTACTGGTAGGCCAATTTGATCCAGTTAGGCCGCTTCCCGGTCGGCATCATGCTTCCCAGACCAAAAATTACCAGCCTGCCCATGGGATTCAACAGTCGGTAGCCGCTTCTAAAAGTTGACCCGCCCACCGAATCCATAATCAAATCCACACCGCCACCGTCATTTATTTTACGAATTTCCTTTTCAAAATTTTGAGTTCTGTAATTTATGACATGCTGGACGCCCATGTTTTTTACAAATTCAACCTTGGTTTCGGAGCCGCAGGTAGCAAAAATTTCTGCGTCATAAATCTGCGCCAGTTGAACCTCGGCCGTACCAACGCCGCCGGCTGCGGCATGAATCAATACTCTCTCTCCCCTCCGCAGATGACCTATCTTAAACAGACCATGATACGCTGTTAAGTAGGTCGCAGGAAATCCCGCTCCTTCCTCAAAAGAGAAGTCTGCCGGCAGCAAGCGGGCAAAATCTTCACGCACTTTCAAGTAGGTTTTATAGGCGCCAAATCGTGTAAGGGCCAACACCCTTTGTCCAGGTCTAAAGCTGGAAACCAGGTCGCCTACCTCGGTCACGACACCGGCAACCTCAAATCCCGGCACAAAAGGCGCTTTGGGTGCGGCTTTGTAAAGGCCCAAGCGCTCAAAAATATCAGCAAAATTAAGTCCAATGGCCTTGACCTCAATCAAAATATCTTCAGAACCAAGTTCCGGAACGGATTCTTCGCGAATCTTCAAAACTTCCGGTGGGCCAAATCGCGTTATTTCGATAATTCGGGCAGTGTGCATTTTAGTTTTCCTTTATCTAAGCCTATAACGGTATCGGGGTATAAGGAATTAGTGAATAGACTGACTAGTATCATGTTAAACATTTAAAGAAGGATCATGTGTAACAGAGTCAATATCCAAAATGTAACTATTCAGCCCTTACTGTCATGCCTTAGGCATCTTCCCTAGTACGAGCACTAATTTGCAAGCTTGCAGCTTCTGTGGTCATGGAGGGAAGATTCCTAACGGAATGACACCTGAAGAGTTACTCCACAATTATTATTAGAACTTATGGAATATTATTGTATTTATTACTAAGTCTCTCAAAGTTAAGAATTCTTCAGTCATGTTTAAGCGCGAAAATATTCAAACGCGAAATCTAGTGGAAAAGTTATTTTTCGTGCCAAAAAACTTTTCGCGGTTACAAATGTCCTCCATATTTACAACTTAAGTTTTTAGCTTCTAACCTTTTTGCCCCCACGGCATCAATCTTTTTTGAATTTCGATATTAATACCGCTCTCTACTCTCTATTATCTATCCTCTTTACCCGTTAAACCTTATACCCTATACCCTATACCTTAAATCTTACCCCCTAACCTCTAAAGCTTAAAACCTTTACCTCCGCTTCCTCCAAAGCCTTCTCCATCAAATCGTCGACAACCAGTAATTTTTCTGCTTGGGCAAGCGATCTGGGACTCGCACTGGTTGCCGGGTGCTTTGGAACAAAAAGCGAGCAGCAATCTTCATATGGTTGAATGGAGATGTCAAAGGTGCCAATCACTTTGGCCATTTGGATGATTTCTTCTTTGTCAAATCCGGCCAAAGGCCGGAAGATAGGTAAGCGGGTCACCTCGGCCACCACTCGAATGTTGCTGAGAGTTTGGGAGGCTACTTGACCTATGTTTTCTCCAGTTATGAGAGCCGTGGCATGTTCCATCTTAGCAATAGATTCAGCCAGCCGAATCATGTAGCGTCGATACAAAAGGACTCGCAATTCCGACGGAGCTTTGGCCATGATCTCTTTTTGAATTTCAATAAATGGCACGAAATATACTTTTGATCGAAATTGATATTGATTTAAAATTGCCACTAAATTTTCTGTATTCTCTTGGGAAGCCTTGTGAGTATAGGGCTGGCTGTGGAAATGCACGTAGATTAGATCCACGCCACGTTTAAGCATGAGGTATGAAGCCACAGGAGAGTCAATACCCGAAGAAAGTAAGCTCACGCCACGCTCACTCACACCCACAGGTAAACCTCGTAATCCAGCGGTCTTGTTACAATAGATTAAAGCGTACGGCCCAGCAACTTCAATATAACAGGTGACTCCTGGATTGGTCAAATCTACCCTTTTACCACAGCGTTCTTGGATGTAAGCCCCTACCTCTTTATTAACTTCCACAGAGGTCATGGGGAATTCTTTTTGCGCGCGGCGGGTATCAATTCTGAAAGACGCAAAACTTTCGTCTTTTAACAGCGACCAGGCCGCTTTCTTGATTTCTTCTAAATCCTTGGAAACCGCTACCCCAAGGCTAAAATGGGTGATGCCAAATACTTTCTTGAGTCTTTCTGTAACCTCTCCCTCTTGAACTTTGGCAGAAAAATGGATGAGCATTCTGCCGCGCAGGCGTTCGATATCATCAACCTCAATGCCCTGTAAGGCCTTCTTAATGTTTCTTCTTAATTTCCCCTCAAAAAAGCTACGATTTTTGCCTTTGAGGGCAATTTCGCCATAGTGGATTACAGTACATTTCTTGAGATAATTAGTCATAAGCTTGTCAAGATAACGTAGTTTAATGAACCTTTGGATCGTTTTACGAACAAAATATGAAAAACAGGTCGCAAAATCAATAGAAGACAAACAAAAAAGGCACAGCCAGCATTTGGCTATGCCCGTTCATCCTCCCTCCATTATCCTCCTAAGTTTTAGAAATTTTCGAACTCACCTAAAAACGCTGACAATTTAACCCAAAAATTGAAAATGTCAAGCATTTTTTTCATGTCGCTCAAATGCTTCATTGTAAAATAAGTAACGTTCGGATCCTTTTCATATTCGTCAAAATGAGGAAAAGCTTGTAGCCCAACAAATTTACCTTCCTTTTTATAGGATTCAATATCCCAGCCAAAAGATTTGAAATACCGGCGTACATACCGAAAAGGACGGTCAAAGACATCATAACATACAACTTCTCCATTTTGCAAACCCGTCCCAAGGAATTGCATGGCCAACACGGTCTTGCCCGCACCCGAAGGTCCATATAAAACAGTACGCGTGCCCTTGGGTATCCCCGAAGTTAAATCATCAAATCCGGTAATTCCTGTCTTTACTTTTTCCATTGAACTATCCCCCTAGATTTGATAAAAACTGTTGCGCATTTTTATGATTCGGATTTCTCTTCAATGCTTCTCTTAACATCTCTTCTGCTTTGTACTTCCACCCATTTTGCGCATAGAACTTACCGACAGAATAATAGACTTCATCCAATCCTTTGTCATCAACAAACTGCTCAATTAATTCGACGGCATCTTTCCCAAACTGTTTTTTTGTTTGATGTGGGTTTTCTAACAAGAGGGTCAGCAGCAGAATGTTATCCTTGTATTGGCCAACAAGGGTCTTCAGAATTTCAATGCCTTCGTCAAAAAGTGAATCGATTTTTTTCAGATGAAATTGTAAATCTTCCTTACTCTTTCGAAAAGTTTCGCTTTCTTCTACATAGTGTTCCATTAAATATTTCAACTCACGGGCTACCATGACTTTATGAAAAAGTAGTCCTATATTATTCATAAAATTTGTCTCAACCTCATCAGGCATAAATTTGTGAGCCTTTTCAAACTTCTTTTTTTTAGGGTCTATGACTCTCTTAAAAAGAAGGTGATGATCCTCTTTTATTTCATACAATATGTCGCAGATTTCTCTCATTCCCGCAAATGAAATATTTACGTCGCTTCGAATCATTCGACGATAGGTTTTGAATTTTTCCCTTGCATCTAAATACAACATGACCATATTTCTTATTTTCCAATTCTTAACGCGATTTAAGTAAGGTTTAACTGGGTCGGTATTTGACATTTTGTTTTCCTCCATTGAGCATGAATAATTTTTTCAATGTATAAAAAGACACTAACCCCGAAAGCATTCACATACGCGTCAACTTAAGGGTTCATTGAAAATAGATGCGATACAAGAACTAAAAA
>JBHIAW010000183.1:0-5640 GCA_046758765.1 bacterium | reverse complement strand
AGTTCCGCGGACACAAGCTTTGTTTTCAATCTTTTCTGGGCATCTGCAAGAGACCCAGTATCAATATCAATACCGACCAGTCGTGTTGGTTTGCATAGCTTGGCTAACGGGATGAGAGCAAACCCAGGGCCGCAACCTACCTCTAGCATTTTTTTGTTGCACGGCAGTTTCATGATTCGAATTACAGCGGGCACTTCGAGAGTTTCTTGCATAACGTCACGCCGTGCAACATTTGTAAACGGACGATAATAATCTTGATCGGGATGAATCTTTTTCTCCAAAGTCGGAGGATCGATAAGTCTAAGCATTTAATCCCTTATTTGTTTTTGAAAAGGCTAATTACTTACCAAAACTCACCGCAAAATCAACCCAAGGGATAAAAGGGAATCCATTCTCGCCAAAAGCTTCAGGAGTGGTGACCAGTCCTATAGCCGCAGCCAGTCGTTCTCCGAAGAAACGGATACCACCGGACAAAAGTAAAAGACTTTCATCCTCCCCAGAGAGGAACCAATTTTCTGTTATGAGTTTGGCACTGTTGGAAACTTGTATTTCAGCACCAAAAAGAAAAGCCGGTGAATTTAGATCAGTGTCTGCGCTGGTGAACGGGAAAGCTACACCTAACGTAATAGCTCCAGAGGGATCGCCAACAGAGAGGGCGGAATAAAACGAACCGAAGCCTTCTTCCCCTGGAATCCCCATATAGAGCAATCCCGCCGCCAGATCATATTTGTTACCATGGATGAATCGCACTTTAGGTGAGATATAGAATAGCTGCTCAGCCGCTCCAGGCACCAAAGAAACACCCCCGCCCAACATGAAAAAGTCAGTCACTCCAAAAGCTATGGTTGGGAAGATCACATAAAAGTCAGCAAAATTCACTTCCCCGGCTCTCAGAGTACGACCCGTAGGGCCAAAGAACAGCCGATTATGATTGGGGTCGTAGCGCCTAAACTCCCCGTCAATCAACTTTCCTTCCGGCCATCTCAGCTCCATGATTTTGCTCTCCGGTATGGCTATGGTAATATCGCTGAGCGTCACGAAGTGTACAGTATCGACAGTGCATCGTTTGATTGTTCCTAAAAGTTCTGTGTTGTCTACCAATCTAACTTTCACAGGCTGATTTTCAAAAATCTCTACTGGAAGCTCTATCGGATAAACCGGATGAGAAGTAGGCAAAAGATTCTGGTCACCTTCATTGAATCTCAGTCGTGCCTCAAGTTTTCTTTTTAACTCTGAACTGATTCTTCGGACTAACATATAAGGTGTGCCATCTTTTTCACCCATTACATGAAGGAGCCAGTGGTCAGGAGAGCGAAAATATAATTTTGCCGCGATGAGTCCGACCTCTTTACTGAAGAGGTGATACCGGTCATTTTCCCGAGCATCAATTGTCGGTCCGATGCTTTCATGCAACACGATCAGCTTTTGACTTTCCGACTGGGAATATGCCGCCGTGGTCATGAAGAGTAGAGAAAAAATAAACAATAATCCGTTCGTAAGGCGATAAGAGTATCTCATGGTAAATCCTTTCGCTTGTTTTTGAAGTTTTACAGGCAAGAGGTATGCCAGCCCAGACGGGAAAACAGGCAAAGGGGTTTAATATTTTAAAATTCAAACAGTTATACTTTTGAAGAATTAGTTGAGAAAAAATCCAATTCCAACTTTAACGTAAACTTTCTTTACGTTGAATAATTGGTTTAAGATGTAACATAATGAAACTCAGAAAGTTATGTCTGTGAAGCAAATTTATAGTGGAATGATGACCTCACTTCATAAGCCGTCGCTATTCAGCTTTTAAAGCAGGAAGTAGAGGAATTCGTAGGGCAGCGGAAACTGCGCCTGCGCTGGCCAACATTCCAACGACAAGCACCAAAACCAGAGTCATAGAGAGGGATATCCAAGGAACTTGGGCGCTGCCACTAATAAGATGGGGGGCCACAGCGATGAGCGCGGAAATCGTACCTATTAAAATACCAAGCAAAAGCAAAAATCCATTTTCGGCTAAAACCAGCCAGGCTAAGGTGACTCGGCGGAATCCAAAAGCCCGTAGGGTCGCCAATTCACCCCTGCGTTCAATGACATTTCTTATCAAGATTATTCCCAAGCCCAAGGTACCCAGTAACAGGCCCAGACCGCCAAGGGTTTGAAAAGTAGAAAGGTAGGTATTTTCAACCGCTTGATAATTGGTTAATTTTGTGACCGTGGTGGTGGCGTCAAAACCGTAGTCGCTGAGGCTGCCTTCTAATATTTGGGCAGTTTCGGTTATTTTATCTACGGGTGTTTCAATTAAGAAGTAGGCGTATCCACTTTGACTGGGAAAGTGTTTCAAAAAATCGGTCTCTGAAATCAGAAGTTCGCTTTGAAATAAACTACTCTTGAATAAGCCCACCAATCGTAATCTAATCGTTTCGCCGAATTCATTTTGCATCACTAAGTCCTTTCCGAGACCGAGATGTAATATCCAGAGAACAGAGTTGTAATCCCCAAAAGCCGGAATGACACGCGGTTCTAAATCTTGTTCGAGTAAACTCCACGGACTATCGTTCTCCTCAAGCAGGTGCGTTTCGATTTTTTGAAATTCAAATCCACCTCTGTTGATTTGCTCACTGGGCACACCCAGGATACGTGGCTTTTGCGGCTGATAAAGATTCAAACAACTGGCATCCTCTCCTGGGAGTAATCGAAAGGGTACGATTTGGCTACGCTGGATAATTTCTGAGGCTGCATCGGTAAATCCTAATTCATATCGTGCTTCCGCAGAGTTTAAATCATAATGTAGTGGAATATCCGTTTCAGCCACTAAAGAAAATCCGCCCGCACCTGAGTTTTTTCTAAGAACATCTTCACCAAATTGACGACGATTAGCTCCAACGGCAACGATTACAAAACAGGCACAGCCAACCAAAGCAGCACTAAGCAGGCTGCGGCCCGGATTACGCGGCGCATTCCTTGCAGCCATCCGTACTATTGTGGCAAATCTCTCTTTGGGTAGAATTAGTCGGTGAGAGCTACGAAGCCAAATCGCGAAGAACGCCAAACCTGAAATCAACAAACACGTGCCAACTGTAAAAAACAGCCCAGCCGACGAGGTGGCATCAAATGCGAAAGCAAATAAAACAAGAATCATAGCTAATCCTAAAGTCATCCAAGCGGTAATTCTCGCAAATCGTCCTGGTTTCGCTTCTCTTAATGTAGAAGTCACACCTGCAAGCAGTGTGGGTGTACGTACTTTCACTAATTTTTGCACAGCCCACCAAATTGAAAAAACGATGACAAGTAGTGAAGCAAAATATCCGATTAATAAACTCAAATAGTCTATATGTAAAAATAGAAAGGCAGCGCCAACCGCCGCCAACCACCAGGTTCGTAATCCTACCATAAGTAACCAGGCGTAAAAAATAGCGCCTCCTAACCCAAGCACCATGCCAAGGGCAGCGAGAGTTCCGCCCTCTTTTAAGAATCGGTTGCGGAGTGTTGCGCCTGGATAACCAACAGCGAGCAAAAGTCCAATCTCCTGCGCCCGCTGTTCCACACCAAGTCTGAAAAGCAGTCCCACCAGAAGTGCTGCCGACACAATGAGAAATAGACTAAAACCGATGAAGAGCATGCCAAAGTCGGTGGCTCCCGATGCCGCTTCCAACCCTTGTTCTTTAACAGGTTGGAACATAAAATCCGTTTGTAATGGTAAAATCTTCTCAAACAGGCGTTTCTTAAACTCGTCGATAGTTTCAGTGAGCGTGTTTCGTGGAGCGGCTCCGAACCGAATCGACGTAACATTTCCAAAGCGACTGCTCCACAAACGACGCCCTGTTTCCCATGAAACAAATGCCTTGGGCGTGGCACGGTACTTATCCCAGTAGGCTTCATCCTTAGGACGAATTAAATTAAGGTCTACTGGAAATGGCGGGTCCCATTCGGACATGTCATTGGCATCGTGAATGCCCGGAAAATCAGGTGTAAGTGTTGGGTCAGCAGCTAAGCCCTTTGGTGCCAAAATCCCTTTCAAAATAACTTTAGAACTTTTTGTTGCAAGCTCATCTCTTGGTCCCACGACAAAATAGCTCATATTAATGGAATCGCCAACTTTCACACCTAAGTCTTCGGTCGCCCATTGGTTTAAAAGGATTTCGTTATCAGCAAGTTGTGGAGCCGGGGCACCATTCGTTAAAACCAGAGAGTCAAATGGTTCTCCAACGGACGTATTCAGAGCCGCAACCGTGGAATAGGGCACCATGCGTCCGTTGGCTGTCAGGGTATTGGCTAAATAGGTAAAAATGGATAGTATCGGCATGTTCAGTTCAGCAGCGATTGTTTTGGCTGTTTCTACTATTGTGGGTTTTAGTATTAATGCCTCGCTTTCAAGTGTAAAAAATTTGTGGTTTGTTCTAAGTTTTAAGCCAATGTCTTCTAAAGTCAAAATCTTGTGAACTATTTGTTGTAAAATATTTGGGCTTAACTCAGAGGAGGTAGTTGGATTTCTTACTACAAGAATTGTGTTTGCCTCGTGCTTTTGGTTAATAGCTTTTTGCAAAACCGAAAGTGAAACAAAGGCATTCAGCGGCAGACTTTGATGAAGCCGCAGACTAAATCTTCCCATGCCGCGATCCGGGAGTATCTTTGTCAAAGTCAGGCGCACACTCTCAATGACTTCCGTAGTGTTTCTACGACCTAACAATGATTCACGATTTATATCGCTCGGCTTTCCAAAAGAAATGAGAATTTGATCCCCAAGTCGCGAATTTAGTTCTCTTTGGAGTGTTTCGTTTATGATTATTGAAGGGAAAAGTTGACCAGGCTTTTTGCTGAGAAAAGAACTAAAATCTTCTGAAGAATTTTCAGGTTCAGAATCAAACAGGGTAGTAAATCGCTCGTCGATTCCATGAATATTGATGCGTGAAGCCCTGGACTTGGATTTTACATGGACAGCGGTGCCATTCAAAATTATGGCTGGCACGGCAACTTCAAATTGCTTGGCAAACTCACGTTCTTGGTCTAACTTTGCGGCCAAGTCTTCCCCAAAAAATCTTTGCGAGATTAAAGCGTAGTCGATCTGACCCAATCTGTCCAAGGTCAAATCTTTTAGACTCCCACGAACCGAGTCCCCCACTAACAGGGCACCCGTGAGCACCGCGGTGGCTACAGCGGCACCTAATAGAACGGCCAGATTTATTCGCCAGAAATAAATTAAGCTGCGACGCACGTCCCCTCCTTAAGTTCAAAGCGTCGTTTGAAGCGGGCTGCCAGATCAAGGTTGTGAGTGACCACAATTAAAATATTTTGCTCGGTCTTGTGGAGTTCAAAAAACAGTGATGCGACCGAGTCGGCTGTTGAGTGGTCGAGATTGCCTGTGGGTTCGTCGCAAAGTAAAATGTGCGGCTGGTTTATTAAAGCCCGAGCTATGGCCACGCGTTGACGTTCACCACCGGAAAGCTCGGCAGGGCGATGATCGAGACGGGCTGAAAGTCCAACCTTTTCAAGCAATTGCAGTGCTCGTTTCTCAACATTTCCGTTTTTCTCTTTAAATGCCATGGTAGGGATGAGCACATTTTCCAAAACCGAATATTGTGGCAAAAGATGATGGTCTTGAAAAACAAAGCCAATCACCTTGTTGCGGAATTTGGCTAATTCTGGTTCCGGAAG
>JBHIAW010000182.1:0-5643 GCA_046758765.1 bacterium | reverse complement strand
CTTAAAGCATGCGGGAATGACAGGAAAAGACTGTTTTCGGTCAATCACTAACTACTGACCATATCACTGATATAACCACACTCTCAACAGTGACAATAATTTATCAGCATCGATGGGTTTTGACAAATAATCATTGGCCCCGGCCTCGATGCATTTATTTCGGTCACCTTTCATTGCCTTAGCCGTAAGTGCGATAATCGGAAGTTTTCTAAATCTTTCCTGTTTTCTAATCTCTCGCATGGCCTCAAACCCGTCCATTTCAGGCATCATAATATCCATCAATACTAAATCGATGTTGGGATTACGATTCAGACATTGAAGTGCTTCTTTTCCGTTTTTGCCTATCAAAGTTTGCATGCCATTTTCTTCAAGTATATTTGATAGGGCAAATACATTTCGCATATCATCATCTACCAACAAGATTTTCTTGTCTTTCAGGATGGCCTCTTTGTTGTGAACCATCCTCAGCATCTTTTTCTTTTCTTCAGGAAGGTCTGCTTCTAAGCGATGCAGAAACAATGAGGTTTCATCTAAAAGCCTTTCCGGAGATTTCACCCCTTTGATAATAATGCTTTCAGCATATTTTCTCAGTTTTTCTTCTTCTTGTCTGGTAAGTTCTTTACCGGTGTAAATTATTATTGGGAGTCTAGATATATTCGTATCTTTTTTGACTTTTTCTAATAATTCAAACCCGGACATATCAGAAAGTCCTAGGTCAAGAATCATACAATCGACTGTATTGGCTTTTAGAATGTTATAAGCCTCTGTGCCTGTTCCGACAGCTAATGTCTTAACATCACCGTTTCCTATCAATTCCAGTATGCTGTTTCTCTGATTCTCATCGTCTTCCACAACCAGCAAGTTCTTGACGGTTTTTGAAATCATCTCTTCTATCTTTCTAAAAGTTTTTTCTAAATCTTCCATACTCACGGGCTTGGAAAGAAATCCGATGGCCCCCATTCTCATGGCCTCTAAAGTTTTATCGGAGGCTGACATAAAATGAACCGGAATGTGGCGGGTTTCAGGATTTTCTTTCAGTCTCTGCATGACAGCCCATCCATCCATTCCTGGCAGGCCGATATCCAGCATTATGGCACTTGGCTTGTAGTGGTGCGCAAAATGGAGGCCGGTCTCTCCATCTTCAGCAATTAAACATTTGAATCCTTTCTCTTGGGTAAGTTCTAACAGAATTTTAGCGAATTTTGGATCGTCCTCTACGATTAGAATGGTTCTGTCAGATTGACAAATATCGTCTCTATCATCTTGAAATTTGTTATGACTTAACTGTTGCTTATTTGATTCAGGCATTTTACTTTTTGGGGAGACTTCTGTAACTCGTCGCCTACTGTTACCATCCTTCATATCCGTCATCTGAGTCTGGTGCTGCAAATGTTTTCTAACATGAGCTACTGGATCAATACTTAGTGGCAAGTAGAGTGTGAATGTACTCCCCACCCCGTCCTTACTTCGTAATTGGATTTCGCCACCCAGCAAATTGGCGAGTTCTCTTGAAATGGAAAGGCCAAGCCCGGTTCCACCAAATTTTCTGTTTGTGGTTCCATCTGACTGCTGGAAAGCTTCAAAAATCAATTTCTGTTGATCTTCAGAAATGCCGATGCCGGTATCAGAAACAGCAATGGCAATAGCCTCTTTGGGGTCTAAGTTACTGTTAGATAGAACCATGCCGTCTGTTGGGCGGCCAAAGCTAAGGGTAATTCTCCCTTTTTCTGTAAACTTAAATGCATTAGATAAGAGATTCTTCATGATTTGCTCTAACCGTTGACTGTCTGTTCGGATGTGGGAGGGAACATCGTCGGACCATTCAATTTTGAATTCCAGCCCTTTTTCTTGGGCAAGAAACTTGAAATTTCGTTGGAAATTTTTGGCAAGGTCTCGAATCTTTATTTCCTCAACGTGAAGCTCCATCATACCGGCTTCCACTTTAGAAAGGTCTAAGATGTCATTAATCAGGTTTAGAAGATCCGAACCAGCCGAGTGGATGGTTTTGGCAAATTCCACCTGTTTGTCTGAGAGATTGCCTTCTTTATTGTCATAAAGCAATTTGGAAAGAATCAGCAGGCTGTTTAACGGCGTTCTGAGTTCGTGCGACATATTGGCTAAGAACTCCGATTTATACTTACTGGTTAATTCTAAGTCCTTTGCCTTTTCTTCGAGGTTCTGCTGGGCTTTTTCCAAATCGGTATTCTTTTTCTTAATTTCGTCTCTTTGCTTTTCAAGAATGCGCGCTTGTTTTTCCAGCTCCTCGTTATTTTGTCTGAGTTCTTCCTGCTGCGCTTCTAATCTTGACTGTGACTCTTTCAAAGCCTCCGCCTGCTCCTCAAGCTCTTCATTGGTTTGCCTGAGTTCCTCTTGCTGTGCCTGCAGTTCTTCCGACTGCTGCTGCGTTTTTTCCAGTAGCTCTTTCATGCGGACCCGAGACTGCGCAGAATTGAAAGTGATGGCAATATTTTCAGCAGCCTGCTCGAGGAAATCGAGGTGAGCATCTGTAAATTCACGAAAGGAACCCAGTTCTATGACCCCTTTCACTTCACCCTCATATAAGAACGGCTTAACAAGAATATTCCGTGGGGCTCGCTCCCCCAATCCAGAATTGATTTTAACATAGTCGTCGGGAACGTTGGTTATGAGAATGCTCTTCTTTTCCAATGCTGCCTGTCCTACTAAACCTTCACCAATCTTGAATTCGTGCGATAAATTTTTACGCCTGGTATAGGCATAGCTACCGACCAGTCTTAGTGTACTGTTTTCATCGTGTAGATAAACTGCACCGATTTGTGCTTTCAAATAATTGGCAAGGTACTTGATGATATTTTGAGACAAGGTTACCACATCTAGTTCACCGCGAATCTTGTCGTTTAATTCAGCCTGGCCGGACTTGAGCCAATTCTGCCTTTCATTTTCTTCTATGTGATTCTTAATGTTACTTATCATGTCGTTAAAAGCATTCCCTAAGACTCCCAACTCATCGGAGGCCTTGATGTTGATTTGTACATCACGATTTCCGGTGGCAACTTCATTGGCCGCATCCCGAAGTTGAATGATTGGTTTGGTTATCATATTACTGAAAATGAGCGATATGATCACTCCTAATAGGAGAATAGCCATACTAATGTAGAGGGTTGTAATCTTGTTGTTTCGAATATTACTGTACACATTCTCCAACGAGTATCCTAACAGCAATGTGCCGTATGCCATATTCTGATAACGGATTGGAACGGATGTATGTAATATTTCGTCCGCTTCAAACATCTCCTTCTTGTTCAATACTTGATATTTATTTATCTGTAGGTTGTTTGGATTGTACGCCGCAAATTCCTCACCCGTGGTGTCGAGCACAACGATGTAGGCTAAAGCACTATCATTTTTTGCCCACTTCATGGCTTCGGTGATGGCCGTATAATTACTTGATCCCAATCCGACTCCAACGCCTAAGGCAACCATCTCAGCCATGCTTTGGACTTTGTTCTCCATAGCTCTAAGAGCTAAGTTTTTTTGCTTAACCGGATAGTAAAAGAAGATGAACAAAGATATCAATAGCAGGGTAAAAATTGAACTGCTAATAAGTTTTGCTCGAATCGGTAACCGAAAAAAAATCTTTTTCATAAATAAAACTTCCTCTAGTTAATCAAAGAATGGTTTAAAAGCTCTTGCTATATACCAGCGCGGCGAAGCGCAAATACCAATTCACAAAAACCAAATAACAAATAAATCTCAAATTCCAAATATGAATGACCCAAACAATATTTTCACTAAACGATGACTTCTTTCTTGATTTCTATATTTTCTCAAATGCATCCATTACCAATAATCTTCGGTAAAATCATATTGCAAAGCGAAGACGATGTGATTGGATCATTGATAAGCCGCCATGTTTTATTTTACTTAACTTCAATGAAATAGAATAAAATCGAATCCTCAAGTCATAGAAAATCAGTGTAAATCCGTGTCATCTGTGTCATCCGTGTTCTAAATAAAAGCTATTTTGTCTAATTAATACTCCTTGAATAATCGCTGAATAAGTTTCAGGATTCGATTCAATAATTTAACAATTTAACAATTCAACAATAGAACAATCCCCATTTATTATATATCTGAGTGTACGGTCGCTTCAGTTAAGGTCTCGAAATTCTCAAGATATTGACTCATGACTTCAAACAGCTCTCGCTTCCGTATGGGCTTGGTTAAATAGGCGGTATAGCCACCTGTTAAACACCGTTTTATTATTTTGCTGTCCTGATGAGCGGTCAGAGCAATAATTGGAATCTGAACACCATTTTCAAGATTGCGAATAGCCGCTGCCGCTGTCAGGCCATCCATGACGGGCATCTCAATATCCATCAAAATCAACGAAATCGTCCGTTCTCTAAATACATCCAGCGCTTGTTGTCCATTTTCGGCAAAGACCAACTTGCAGCCAGGAGTTTTTTTCAGGTAATTCTTTATTAGATTTCGGTTATCCACTGAGTCATCTACCACAAGAATGCTCGGCCGGGGATCAATCCATTGAGCCACTACCTGTAAAAGGGTTTTCTTCTTTAGCGGCTTAGTGACGTAATCATCCATGTCATGTTTAAGACAAGTCTCGCGATACCCCACAAGTGCGTGGGCGGTAACCGCGACAATCGGAACCCGCTCTTTGTTTTGTGACCGTTCCCAACGTCTGATTTGCTTGGTAGCCTCAAACCCATCCATTACGGGCATCTGAATATCCATCAAAATCAAATCATAATGAAATTTCTTGGCAGCCTCTACCGCCAATTGGCCGTTCTCAGCAACATCCACGCAATATCCTGCCTTCTGTAAAATCTTCTTGGCTAGATTTTGATTGTCCGCATTGTCTTCAACCAATAATATTCTATGACGGCTGAACCTCGACACAGTACCAGATGACACAGGCTCTTTCGCAATGACAAACTCGTGCTTGTGCATTCGCAAGGCCTGCATCAAAACGTCAAACAAGTTGGACCGTTTTACTGGCTTGGTGATGGCTTTGGAAATCTTCAATTCTTGCCTCAAATTAGAGCTTAGGGCACCCATTGAGGAAAGCATGATGATCTGAATATCGTGAATTGCGGGATCTTTTCGAATCGCACGAGCCACTTCAACCCCATCCATCTCTGGCATTTGATGATCAAGAATCATTAAATCAAAATGATTTCCTTTATCCCGTAAAAGTGAAAGAGCGGCAGCGCCACTCACTGCCTCTTCCACCTGAAAGCCCCAGGCATTTAGCGTTTTCTGCAAGATGAACCGATTGGTTTGATTGTCATCGACTATCAAAATTCTTATATTTTTAAAGTCCGGATATGCATAATCTTTCCATTCGGGTTTCTTTCCCTCCGCAATAGGAAATTTTAAACTAAAATGAAACGTACTCCCCTTACCTTGCTCGCTTTCCAACCACATACGGCCCCCCATCAATTCGACCAATGACCTGGAGATGCTCAATCCAAGTCCGGTACCGCCATACTTGCGCGTTGTGGAACTATCCGCCTGGGTAAATTTGTCAAATATCTTCGATTGCTGCTCTTTGGACAGTCCGATGCCTGTGTCTGATACCATAAAATGCAGCTCAATCTTTTTCATTTTCCCATTTTTCTGAGCCACCGGTTGCATGGGCTC
>JBHIAW010000181.1:0-5644 GCA_046758765.1 bacterium | reverse complement strand
ACACCAATCGGGGCAACATCATTACGCCTTTAAAAGATCGCATCGGCTCCCAAATACTAACCCATTATCCAAGAGATTTGAAAGATGGAATGCAGATCACAGCTCAGGAAGCTTGGAAAAATCGGGACAGCGGTCGGGAAATCTATGTACCGCACTTTTTCCGGGAGATCATAGAGCAGATTGCCATGGAAGCCCGAAAAAGTGAATTTGTTGACCAAAAATCCGGAGTCAGTGTTCGAATGACCATCACCAGCTTAGAAAATTTGATCAGCAATGCCGAACGCCGAGCCATCATACATAACGAAAATATAGTCATTCCAAGGATTTGTGATTTGTATGCAACTCTACCGTCTATCACTGGTAAGATAGAATTGGTCTACGAAGGCGAACAGGAGGGCGAAATTAACGTGGCCAGGGCGTTAATAGGCAAAGCAGTTAGGTCCGTTCTGCTTGAATATTTTCCTGAGCCGTATGCTTCAATGAAAAAAGGTGAGCACGTGTACAATGACGTGGTGAATTGGTTCAAAAATAATCATTCAGTTGATATTTCGGACGAAATGAATACAACGGAATATTTAAAACAATTGGAAAAAGTCACTGGGTTAAAGCGATTAGCCACGCGCTACATGAAACTTGATGAACATACGAAACAAGCTGAATTGGGTGCGGTTATGGAGTTTATTCTCGATGGGTTGCATCAATATTCAATGTTAAGCAAAGACATGGTAGATACGAAGACTTCTTACAGGGATATGCTTGATACCATGTTTAGCTCGATAAAACCGGACGAGGATGAGGATCTCTGGGAAAGTTAAGTCATTTTGATACTCCCACACAATTATCAATTTTACCAATATTAAGAATCACTATTCCTAGTATGCCGTTTCGTGAAACTCTTTACACTTTATATGTCATTGCGAGCGCTCCTCAGCGAAGCAATCTCGTGCCTCAAAACAGGAGATTGCTTCGGCAAAAAACGCCTCGCAATGACAGCACTCTATGTAATCCTTTTGATGAAACGATGTACTAGTTAGTATGTGACCATGCAGCACAATCCACAGAGTTTGTGCGGTTAGGAGTCTGGTCGGAAAGTATATATGGATGCCTTATCATCCTTCGACTCCGCTCAGGATGAAGCTAAATGGCCTCATGGTGAGCGAAGTCGAATCATGTATCTGCAGAATTCAGGACTTTCCGACCAGACTCCTAGGAAATCTCTTGAATATGATTTAGTATTTTGTTAGATTTTATGAATTGCTTGTAATTGTTGGTTTTGTAACTTAGAGTGACATCATGGGATATAATAACTTGTCTTCTGAGGAGAAGATCGATCTTCAAGACCAGATTAGTAAACTCAATGCAATAGGCATAGCCCTTTCCAGTGAACATGACCTCAACAAATTGCTCGAACTCATCGTCCAAGAAGCCCGCAATTTTACCAATGCCGACGGGGGGAGTCTTTATATTAAAGAAAAGAACAAACTTAACTTTACGGTAGCTCAAACGGCCTCTTTAGAAAAACGCGGTGGCCAAAGGCAACCTTTTAAGTCTTTTTATTTACCGCTAACCAAGGAAAGCATTGCAGGATACGTAGCCGTAACGGGAGAAATATTAAACATAATAGACGTATATCATATTCCACCCACGGTTGAATACAAATGCAACAAAGAATTTGATATTAAGACGGGTTACCGCTCAAAATCTATGCTTGTGGTGCCCATGCGTGATCACACGGACGAAATCATTGGTGTGCTCCAGCTAATCAATTCGTTAGATGGCCGAAATGAAGTCATACCATTTAAATCCGAATATGAAAGCTTAATTCTATCTTTAGCTTCTCAAGCGGCCGTGGCCATAAGGAATGCTAAGCTAATTGAAGAAATTAAGAATCTATTTCGTTCACTAGTGCGCTATTCAGCTAGAGCTATTGACGCGCGAAGTCCTCACACTGCCGGGCATTCGGGACGGGTGGCTAAATACTCGGTAAGAATTGCACAAGCTATTAATGAAGAAACCGATGGTCGGCTTGGTAGAATCAATTTTACTGCTCAAGAAATAGAAGAATTACGTATGGCGGCTTGGCTCCATGATATGGGTAAGATCGGCGTAAAAGAAAGCATACTGGAGAAAATCACCAAACTAACAGAGGACCAGATTGAAGTTATTTCAGAACGATTTGACAGCATTAAGTATTCAATCAAAAACCGGTACTTAACAGAAAAAGTCCAACTAATCAATCAAGGCAAAAATGATCCGCTTACTTTAAATGAATTAGATAAGGAATTGACCAAAGAATTGAAAACCATTGACGATTTTTTGAAATTTATTAGACGAATTAACATTCCTGGATATTTGAGTGAAGATGATCAAGCACTACTAAGAAACATTGCCGAACAGACTTTTATAAACAGTCATGGTGAGGAGTGTTATTATCTTACCCAAAAAGAGTATGAGAACTTATCAATCATCCAAGGGAATCTTACAGAGAGTGAATATAAGGAAATTCAATCCCATGTGGATCAAACTTTGAGCATATTAAAAAAGATACCCTTTACTAAAGATTTGCAAGGTATTCCTAAATACGCGGCGGCTCATCATGAATATTTAAATGGCACCGGCTACCCAAAAGGGTTGGTGGATCACGAAATACCGATGCAATCCAGGATAATGTGTATTGCGGATATTTATGACGCCTTAAGTTCCCCTGACCGACCCTATAAAAAGGCCCTTTCTTTGGAGAGGACATTAGATATTTTGCGACAAGAAGTTAAAGCTGGCAAATTGGATGGAGATATTGTTGAATTATTTATTAGAAAAAAACTCTATCATCGTCCTTCATTAGACGACGACGATGAGTAAGCCTTATTTGAAAATCGCCGCAGTTTCTGATTTGCATGGCAATCTTGTACCCGTTCATAACATCTTAGAATTAGAAAAACCGGATTTGCTTCTTTGCGTCGGTGATTGGGGTACGGCTGAAGAAGTTACATCAAGTGATCTTGATTCCATCATCAAGAAGGTTTATACTCTCACCGTGTTTGGCAATAACGACCCAGTTGATCTTCTGCCTGCGGTACCAAATCAAGACGGCGGTTCGATTTTACTTGAAAATGGTTTAATAGAGCACTATTTTGGTCTATCTATTGCGGGCATCAATGGCATTTGGGCCAAATCTCATAAGAAACCTTGGTACATAACCGATGATGAAGTGGCCGCCATCGCCGCTAAGCTGGCAGATAAAGATGTTGACATTTTGATGACCCACGGCTGCCCCATAGGCATGGCAGATTTGACCCCGTTCGGAACTCATGGCGGGCAGCGATGTTTCACCGAAGCCTTTAAAATAGTTAAGCCCAAGCTACACCTCTGTGGTCATCTTCACCGCAAAAGCTCTTATCAAACAAAGGATGGTAAACTGATAGTAAATATTGGGATTACAAGTGAAGGGGACTATGCTATTTTTCATTTTGAAAATGGGAATGTTAGATTTGAAAGCAAGGTGATTTGAGCGTATCAAAAATAGCACAGGGACAAGAACTTATCAGAATTGTATTTATTGTTAAGTGTTTCAAGTTAAGGATTCCTGAGTCATGTTTAACCGCAAAAATATTCAAGCGCGAAATGCCCTGAAGAGACCAAAAATGCTATTTCGTCGCTGTGATTAATTATTGGTAACCAATTCTCGGAAGAACCTTAATTTTTTATTGAGAAAAACCTTGCCAACCTCAATTCCAGAACATAAAGTTCACGAAGTCAGAGAGGCCACAGATATTGTCGAATTGGTTTCGGGCTATGTTACGTTAAAGAAAAGCGGCCGCAACTTTTTTGGGCTTTGTCCTTTCCATGCCGAAAAAACCCCCTCCTTCAGCGTGAATCCTGAGAAACAGATTTTTCATTGTTTTGGTTGTGGTGTCGGTGGAAATGTTTTTACATTTCTCATGCGACACGAAGGCATCGGCTTTCCTGAGAGTGTCAAAATTCTTGCCCAACGTGCCGGGATTCGGCTCGAGTATGAAGAGAAAGACGCAAGTGCCGTTAAGGAAAACGAGGCTCTGTTTTATATAAATGAGTTCGCTGCCCGTTTCTTCCAAGATTCGCTTTTATCGCCAGTGGGGAAGGTGGCACTAGACTATTTAAAAAACAGGGGATTCGGTCTGGATGTAATAAAGGCCTTTGGATTGGGTTATGCGCCTCCTGGCTGGGACAATTTAATTAAGCATGCAAAAAGTGAATCTATAGACCTGCAGCTTCCGCTTCGTGCGGGATTGATTCTGCAAAAAGAAGGGGGCGGGTATTACGACCGCTTTCGCGACCGCGTGATGTTTAGTATCTGGAATCTATCGGGCCGGGTGGTGGCTTTTGGAGGCCGTAAATTAAATGAGGACGATGACTCTCCCAAATATATCAACTCACCTGAGAGCTCGGTTTATCAGAAAGGGAAATTACTTTATGGATTGTACCAGAATCGGGATGAGATTCGAAGTTTGGATCGGGTAATTTTTGTAGAAGGATACACGGATTTACTCAGTCTGGTTGCCAACGGAATCAAGAATGTCGTGGCAACCTCAGGAACGGCTCTAACACAGGACCATGCCCGTTTGATCCGTCGCTATACCAAAAACGTGGTGTTAATGTACGACAGCGACACAGCCGGCTCTGCTGCCACCTTACGCGGATCGGATATTTTGATTGAGCAAGGCTTGGAAGTCTTCATCGCAGCTTTGCCTACGGGGCATGACCCCGATAGCTTTGTAAAAGAAACCGGAAATCAGGGAGTTGTTGAACATGTAGATAGATCAACTTCTCTTTTTGATTTTAAATTGAATCAATTGCTTCTGCAGGCGCCAGAACAGCGAAGCGATTCTATTCGATCGTTATTGGAATCTTTGGCAAAACTCAAAGATAACATTCAGCGAAGCGTGCTACTTAGAAAAGTATCAGAAAAGTTAGAAATAGATGAAAAGGTGCTGTGGAATGAATTGGAGAATATAGTTCGTCAAAGACATCGGAGCGCAGCTTCTCGGTCAAGATTTAGTCAGGATTTCGAACGTTCGAGCCAAATATCGAAAATGATTAAAGCTGAAGCGGCTCTAAAAGATTTGCTTAGAATATTGATTCACGAATGGGATGTGGCTGACTTTATTTTCAGCAACTTGAATGTGGAGGAGCTAAGAGAGTCCAAATTGCTGCCCTTACTTCAATTCATGAAAGATTGTTATGAATCGCATAAGCGTCCAAAAGAATCTGACCTAATCAACAGTTTTAACGACATTGAGTTGTCTTCCTTTATCATTAAAGTACTCAAGGAAGATTGGGAAGAAATGGATTTACAACGGTGGGCAGCGGATTGTATTACGGTTATTAATGTAGAAAAAATCCAAGAACAACTGAAGGAAATAAGAGAAGAAATTCGGCGCGCGCAAAAAGACGGCCAACCAGTGAAACACCTTTTGCAGGAGTGCATGGTGCTTGAAGAGAAAAGAAATATCTTGCAAAATAAAGGTGCCATTCAAATTTGACCCATCTTCATCTCCTTGGCAAAGTTACAAATTATCCTTCTGATTTGTTAGCGCGCTAAAGCGCAAGTGAATAGCGAAAAGTAAATAGTGAATAGTCCCAACCCAACTACTTTTTATGAGATTAT